>DATKFU010000268.1:0-3679 GCA_035511215.1 Bryobacteraceae bacterium
AATCTGTACTAAGCTAGAAGGTCGGGCCGCACGCTTATCCAACCATGAAGTTGCACAGCTACACCATCACCCAGGGGCGCGATCGCGCGCCCGCGCGCGCCATGCTGAAGGGCATCGGGTTCACCGATGCCGACCTCGCCAAGCCAATCATCGGAGTCGCCAATACCTGGATCGAAACCATGCCGTGCAATTACAACCTGCGCGAGCTGGCCGTCAAAGTAAAGGAAGGCATTCGCGCCGCCGGTGGTACCCCTATGGAATTCAACACCATCGCCATCAGCGACGGCGTTACCATGGGCACCGAAGGCATGAAAGCCTCCCTGGTTAGCCGCGAAGTCATCGCCGATTCGATCGAGCTGGTGGCGCGCGGCCACATGTTCGACGGCATCGTAGCCCTGGTGGCTTGCGATAAGACCATCCCCGGCGCCGCCATGGCGCTGCTGCGGCTCAATGTGCCCAGCGTGATCCTGTACGGCGGATCGATCCTGCCGGGCCGCCACAACGGCCGCGACATCACCATTATGGACGTCTTCGAAGCCGTGGGCGCCAACGCCGCCGGCCGCATGACCGACCAGGAGTTGCTCGAGATCGAGAACCACGCCTGCCCCGGCGCGGGCGCTTGCGGCGGCCAATTCACCGCCAATACCATGGCCACCGTGCTCGAGTTGATCGGCCTCTCCCCCATGGGCACCGCCGCCGTCCCCCAAGTGGACGCGCGCAAAGCCGAAGTCAGCTTCCGCTGCGGCCAGATCGTTATGGACGCCGTCCGCCGCAACCGCCAGCCGCGCCAGATCGCCACCCGCACGGCTTTTGCCAATGCCATAGCCGGCGTGGCGGCCACCGGCGGCTCCACTAACGCCGTGCTCCACCTGCTGGCCATGGCGCGCGAGGCCGGCGTGGCGCTGGCCATCGACGATTTTCAGGAGATCTGCCGCCGCACTCCCGTGCTGGTGGATTTGAAGCCCGGCGGCCGCTTCGTCGCCGTCGACGTGGATAAGGCCGGCGGCATCGGCGTGATCGCACAGCGTTTGGTCGAAGGCGGCTACGTGGATGGCGCCGCGCTCACCTGCACCGGCCGCACCTTCGCCGAAGAGGCCGCCGATGCCCGCGAAACTCCCGGACAGGAAGTGGTGCGCCCGCTGGCCAAGCCCCTCAAGCCGCGCGGCGGCATGGCCATTCTGCGCGGATCGCTCGCGCCCGATGGCTGCGTCATCAAGCTCGCCGGGCACGAGCGCATGCAGCACCGCGGCCCCGCCCGCGTCTTCGATCGCGAAGAAGACGCCATGAGCGCCGTCACCGGCGGGCACATCCACCCTGGCGATGTAGTAATCATCCGCTACGAAGGCCCCCGTGGAGGTCCAGGGATGCGCGAGATGTTGGGCGTCACTGGAGCCATCGTCGGCGAAGGCCTTTCAGAAAGCGTGGCGCTGGTCACCGACGGCCGCTTCAGCGGCGCCACGCACGGCTTCATGGTGGCCCACGTGGTGCCTGAAGCATTCAATGGCGGACCCATCGCCGCGGTGCGCGAAGGCGATTCCATCGTCATCGACGCGGCTGCCGGAACCATCGGCATCGACATTCCGCCCGAGGAAATCCGCGCGCGCCTGGCGGCATGGAAGCGGCCCGCGCCGCGCTACACCTCCGGCGTGTTCGCGAAATACGTCGCGCTAGTGGCCTCGGCCTCCGAAGGCGCCGTCACCGTCGCGCCAGCGCCAAGCTAGGGTCACGCTGAATAACCAGACCGCCGCGGCGGCCCACCCTCCCAGCACGTCGCTCGGATAGTGCATGCCCAGATAGATGCGGGACAAGCCAATCGCGGCGATCGGTATGGCAGCACCAATGTAGTAGAGCCACCGCGTCCGGCTTTCCGTGCGCGCCGCCGCGGCGACCGCTAGCGCGCCGAAAAATGCGAACGAAACCAAGGAATGGCCGCTCGGGAAGCTGTAGCCCATTGGCTCGGCCAATCCGAAGAAGGTGGCCGGCCGCGGCCTGTGAAATAGCAGCTTCAGTAACTGATCGAGAACCTCCGCGCCCGCCACCGTGAGCGCGAACAGCAGCGCCGTGCGCACGCGGCCGGTTCGCACCAGCCAGAACATGACCAGCGCGCCCAACGTGATCAGAACGGCAGGCTGTCCGATAAGGCTGAAGCCCCGCATGGCGGCGGTTAATGCCGGGCTGGCGTCCGCGTGCACCAGCATGCGGATGCGTTCGTCGACCTGCTGCGTTCCGGCATGGCGCACCTGTTGCGCAAGCCACGCGAAGAACAAAAGTGCGGCGGCAGCCGGCAGTAGCCCAGCCCACCTCATTTGCCAAGCAGTTCGTAGAGCGGTAATTCAATGGCCGGGTCCGCGGCTTTGATAATCTTACCCACCGGCCGCGGGCCTGACACCAGCGTCACCTCCACTACCTCGCCGTCAACGTATTCGCAGGCCATGCCTCCATTTTCGCATGCATCATGTAAACTGGTGAGTCGTCCGACAGGAGCAACACATGCCCAAACGCCTGCTGATCCTTCCCCTTTTTCTCGCCCTCGGCGCCTTGGCGCTATTCGTCTCTCGCACCGACGCCAAACCCGAAACCATCGCCCAAATCGCTCCCGGCGTCTGGTTCCGCGAAGGCGACCTGAAAAACCTGGGCCATTGCAACAACATCGTCATCGAGATGAAGAACTACCTCATCGTGGTGGACGCCAACTTCCCCAGCGGCGCGCGCGCCACCATGGCGGACGTCAAGCGCGTCTCGTCCAAGCTTGTAAAGTACGTCTTCGATACCCACCATCATGGCGATCATTCCTACGGCAACGCCGTATGGACCGATGCGGGCGCCACCACGCTGGCGTATCGCGGTGTCGCCGAAGAAATGCTCCGCTACGAGCCGGCCCGCTGGCGGCAAGCCGAGAAAGAGCGCAAGGACGTGGCCGACATGCACCGCCCCAGCGTCGAGCCGCCCAAGCAGACCTTCGCCGGGAACCAGTTCGTCCTGGACGATGGCGCGCGCAAGGTTGAGTTCCACTTCTTCGGCTGGGCGCACACCCGCGGCGACGGCTTCGTCTATCTTCCCAAAGAGCGGATCTTGTGTACCGGCGACGCCGTAGCGAACGGCCCATACAACTACACAGCCGACGGCAATATCGCCAATTGGCCCGAAGTCATACGCGCGGCGCAGAAGCTGAAAGTGAAGACTGTACTGCCCGGCCACGGCGTGCCGGGCGGCCCCGAATTGTTGGAGGGCCAGGCGCTGTTCATGGTCGAGCTGCGCAAGGCGGTAAAGTCCGCCGTGGATCAGGGCGGCAAACCCGCCGATTTGGCTAAGTTGCAACTCCCGGATAGCGTCAGAAACTGGGTCGGCGATGGGTTGCCGCAGCAAGCCAAGGACGCCTACGAGGAGATCACGCAAGGCAAGCCGCACGGAGAGATTTTGGGCGGCAAGTAGCGGAAGGATCAGTGGGGCAGGCTCGCGGCCTGCGGCGGCCTCTCAGGCCGCCACGCGCGCCAGCGCGACATTTCCGTACCCCGTTTGTGACCGCCGGCCATGGCGCATTCACATATCTCGCATTACCTCGTCCACGCTGAAAACAAACACTGAAAACCCAATACGTCAGCCGGCTCCTCGTCGCCGCCGTGCTACGCTTGCACCTGGATAGCGCGTCGCCCCGACAGAGGGTGCCCTCTGCCCATGA
>DATKFU010000269.1:0-24547 GCA_035511215.1 Bryobacteraceae bacterium
GGTTTGCTCTCCGATAGCCCAGGCGTCGGTGGGAGAGATGTCGGCCACGCCCGACAGAACGCTGCTGCCGCTTGTGCAAACGCCCGACACGCACACTTGATTGGTGTTGCCGGCCACCGGGAACGCAGTCCACTTTGCGCCGTCGAAATGGATAATCGACGAGCCTACTGCCCAGATGTCGCTCGGAGAAGATGCTGAAATCGCTTGTAACCCGCTGTTGACATATTCGTCGGGAGTGGGTATCACTTGAAAACTCGACTGACCGGCGGCCCGGATCGGCGTATATACCGCCTCCATTCCCGCCAGTAACAGGGCTTTAGTTACACTTCGCTTACTTACGCTCATTTTGTTTGTCCTAAATGTAGTCTTTTCGGTTAGGTTTGTCTTGAGTTGAACTTGACTATTCAACCCTATCAGACGGTGCGTAGGTTAGATGTGCTGACTCAGTAAACACTTTGTAAAAGCCCGTGGAGGTGGAAAATCGCAGATAAAAGTTAGCGAGGAAGTCGGCGATATTAAATGCCCGGGCGGGCGCACGCACCAGCGCGTAGCGCCCGCAATCATGACTGCCGCGATCAGTGGGAATTTGGCCCGGCAGTCACGCTATGAAGCAACAGCGTGCCATTACCGTTGTCGTCCGCACCGACAAGCCAGACGTTGCCCGGCGACGGCGCCACACCGCCGAACAAAGTGTCCGAGTTCAAGGGACTCGGACAAGGCGCGAGACTCCAGGCGGTGCCGTCCCAATGCAGCAACAGCGTCACCCTGCCTGTCGGCGTTTAATGGTTCCCGAACGCCCAGATATCCGTTGCCGAGACGGCTGTGATCCCATACAGTTGATTCGGGTAGTACGTGCCGTCCTTTATGTTGGGGCTGGGCACCACGGTCCAACTGCTTCCATCCCAATGCTCGATCAGCGTTAGTGTGGATGACTCCGCTGGCGGCGGTTCGGGTGTGTAGTAACCCACCGCCCACACATTGTCGGGAGCCAGCGCCTGCACGTCCCACAACTCGTTGGGGCCGTTCCCAACGTTAGGGCTGGGGACCGTTTTCCAAGTGGTGCCGTCATAGTGCACGACCAAGGTCTGGAACTGATCGATCTCTGGTTCGGAATACCCCACGACCCATACGTCGTTCGTGGCATCCGCGGAGATGCCCAGCGGATAGGCCCCTGGACCCGCGGTCGCGGTCCAGGAAGTACCGTCCCAGTGTTCGAACAGCAAGTTCTCTTTCTCCCCGCTGTCGCTCAACAGCCAGCCGACTGCCCAGATATCGTCCGCGGAAATGGCGGTCATAGTGACCAGACTGGACTCGTCTCCGGTAGCGAAGACCGGGCCCGGAAACAACCTCCATTGGGTCCCATCCCAGCGAAAAATTGTCTGTGCGTAGGCGCCGATGGTCCCGACGGCCCAGGCTTCCGTGGGGGAAATGTCCGCCACGCCGCTCAGAAAGTTGGAGGAGGGAACTGAAAATGCGGTCTACTTCGTACCGTCGAAATGCATCAAGAACTGATCGTCGATGCCCACAGCCCAGATGTCGCTCGGAGAAGACGCGGACAGGGCTTCCATTCCGCCGGCGACAGGCGGCTTCACCTCCTGAAAAACCGATTGACCCGCCGCCTCGATCGGCAGGGCCGGCAGACATAGCACCACCATTCCCACTACTGATAAGTTCGTCGCACGTCGATTCGTTAGTCGCATGACTCTACCCTAACGGCGGCCGATGCAGGTGGATGTGAAGGAGGAGTAAATACTTTGTAAAAAAGCTTCCGTTTCCGGCGCGGCCTACCCCGTCTGGGACAATCCCGCCTTCCGTAACACTTCTTCCGCGTGCAGCGCACCATCCGGCGTCTCTTCATGCTTGAACATAAGAAACAAATCCTTGCCCTGCCCCAGCAGCCCCAGGGCGCGCCCGGCGATGGACTCGATATCCTCCGCCGTGTAGTCCGGCTTTCGCAGCCGGTAGTATACAAAATCCGCCGTAATCACCTCGGGCACTTCCAGCTTCTCGGACTCCGCCACGCATAGAGAGATATTGCGCGTCTCCAGCAGGCGATAGACATCGTCCACCAGCCACGACGCGTGCCTGAATTCGAAGGCATAGGGCAAATCCTCAGGCAGGATCTCGACGAACGATCGCAGCAAATCCATATCGCACTTCATTTGCGGCGGAAGCTGGAACAGCACCGGTCCCAGGCGCCGCGCCGTGCGCAACGGATCGATGGCCCGCAGAAAAACGCCGGTGGCTTCCGCCGCGTTCCTCAGGCGCATGATGTGGGTGATGCGCATGTGCGCCTTCAAAGCGAACAGGAATCCGGGCGGCGTGGCGGCCACCCAGTTTTCGAGCGTAGCCGCGGAAGGCATCCGGCGGAACGTGTAGTTGATCTCCACCGAGTTCAACCGCTGCGCATAGTGCTCCAGAAATTTGTTGGCGGGGAGCTTCGCTGGGTAGAACTGCGGCTTCCACTGAGCGTAGGCAAAACCGGACGTACCGGCAAACAGTCGGGCCATTGGCTTATTATGGATCTCCGGGGTACCGAATGTGAACCTGCTCATAAACTGGATGCTCAGCGCGCTGGCCTTGTGGCTCTTGCCGCGCATCATCGACGGGATCGAGATCCGCAGCTACGGTACTGCGCTGATCGCCACAGTGGTCATCACCATCGTGAACACGCTGGTGGGTTGGCCGCTGAAGCTGATCACTCTACCCTTGACGCTGCTCACACTGGGCCTGTTTTGGCTGATCTTGAACGCGTTTCTTCTGAAGCTGGCATCCGTATTCGTGCCCGGATTCGCGGTCGTAGGCTTTCTGCCGGCGTTCTTCGGGTCCATCGTCTTAACCGTTCTCAGCTACGTTTTGCACCACCTCTTTCACGCGAATGCCGGATTATTTTACTGACGTAATGCGGCCGCAGAGTCCGGAGGAACTGGCTGAGGCCATGGGTTGGGCAGCCACCCGCAGCCAGACTATCGAGTTGGGCGGCCATTTCTCCAAACGGCTGATGGGCGGGCCGGCGGCGCCGTCCAATATGACCATCTCCACGTCGGCCATGCGTCGCGTCCGCAAATACGAGCCGCGCGACTTGACCATCAGCGTGGAAGCCGGAATCCCGTACTGCGAACTGCGGCGCCTGCTGGCCGAGCAGCATCAGATGATTCCACTGGATCCGCCTTTCGCCGATACCGCCACCATCGGCGGTGTTGTGGCATCGAACTGCAGCGGGCCGCGCCGCCGGCTTTATGGCACGGCGCGCGACCTGGTGATCGGAATGCAGTTCGCCACGCTGCAGGGCAAGCTGGTCGAATCGGGCGGCATGGTGGTGAAGAACGTCGCCGGGCTGGACATGGGCAAATTGATGATCGGGTCGTTTGGCACGCTGGCGGCGATCGCGGTGGTCAACTTGAAAGTGATTCCGCAGCCGCCTTATGAGCGCACGTTCCGGTTTACATTTGCGGGCCTTGAAGAAGCCGTGGCCGCGCGGGACGCGATCCTGAAAGGTCCGCTGGATCCCGCGGCCATCGATCTCCTCAATCCCGCCGCGGGGGAAATCAGGAAGCCGGCGTACATGCTGGCCGTCCGGGCGGGCGGCAATACGGCCGCCATCGCCCGATATGAGCGCGAGCTAGCCGCCATGGGAGCGCAAGCGGTTCCCGCGGACGACGAGGCCACCTTCTGGCGCGCCATCCACGATTTCACGCCGCGATACCTCGACGCGCACAAGAATGGCGCAGTGGTACGCGTGTCATGTACCCTGAAGGAATTGAAAGCGGTGATACAGTCGATTCCGGGGCCGGCCATCGCACGCGCGGGCTCCGGCGTGTGTTACGCGTACTTCAAGCACTCGGGCGAAGCGGGCGTATTCGCCGCGGAGACTGCGCGGGCGCATAGCGAGACGGTCGTCGAATTCGCGCCGGAAAACCGCAAAGAGGAAATCGCGCTCTGGCCCGCACCAGGCGAAGATCTGGCAATCATGAAAAGGATCAAACACATGTTCGATCCGCAACTTTTGCTCAACCGTGGCCGACTTTACCACCATATCTAAGATCGCGACCGACAAACCCCGCCAGGCGGACCTGGACCGCTGCGTGCACTGCGGCCTGTGCCTCAACGCCTGCCCTACCTATCGCGTGCTGGGCGTGGAGATGGATTCGCCCCGCGGGCGTATCTACCAGATGTCGCAAGTGGCCGCGGGCGCGCCCATCGGCCCTTCCTATGTCCAGCACATCGATCTGTGCCTGGCCTGCCGCGGTTGCGAGAGCGCCTGCCCGTCCGGTGTGCAGTACGGCAGGCTGGTGGAGGCCGCCCGCGCTGAAATTGAAGCTGCCACGGTACGGCCGCTCCCGTCGCGTTGGATGCGGCGCTTCGTATTCGGCCACTTGCTGCCGTCGCCCGCCCTGATGACCGTGTTGGGAACACTGCTCTATCTATACCAGGGCAGCGGATTGCAGAAGCTGGTCCGCGCGTTGGGCTTCTTGAAACTGTTGGAAAAACTGGGCGATGTGGAGCAATTGACGCCGCCCGCCGAGCCGCCGTTCTTCTTCGGCAAAATCGGCAAGACGTTTCCCGCCGAAGGCCAACGGCGTTACCGTGTGGCGCTGATGGCGGGATGCATCGCCAACGTGTGCTTCGCCCGATTGAATGAGGCCACCGTCCGTGTCCTGCAGAAAAATGCCTGCGACGTGGTGGTGGCCGGCGGACAAGGCTGCTGCGGGGCGCTGCACGTGCACGCGGGCCTGCCGGACGAAGCGCGCGTCCTCGCCCGGCGCAATATCGACGCGCTGGCGAACGGCGGTTACGATGCCATCCTCAGCAATGCGGCGGGCTGCGGTACCACTTTGAAAGAGTACGGCGAATTATTGGAAGCCGATCCGCGGTACGCGGCGCCGGCGCGCGAGTTTTCCGGACGCATGCAGGATGTCACCGAGTTCCTGGCTTCCATCGAACTGAACAGGGCGATGAAGCCCCTGCCGGTCACAGTCACTTATCAGGATTCCTGCCACCTGGCGCACGGCCAACGCATCCGCACCGCGCCGCGCCGCTTGCTCGAAGCGATCCCCGGCCTGGCGTTCCGCGAAATGTCCCTTCCCGATCTTTGCTGCGGTAGCGCGGGCATCTACAACGTAGTCGAGAACGCCATGTCCATGCAGATTCTGGAAAGGAAGATGCAGGATGTGAATCGCACCGGCGCGGACGTGATTTCGACAGCCAATCCCGGATGCATCCTGCAACTGCGTGCCGGCGTGAGCTTACATGGCACCGGGCAGCGCGTAGTGCACGTGATTGAGTTGTTGGACGAAGCGTACCAGACGGGGAAGTAGATGCACCGTCCGCGGCCGCAGCTCATCTTGCGGCTATTGTGAGCAAGGCTTCCACCTTGGAATCCAGATCCCGAGCGACTTTCAGCGCCTCTGCATTTCCATACGAGGCGAGAAAGCTGGCCATCCTGTCATACGATAAATGGACACCATCGGCCCGCGTATCGATCAGGATCGTAACGGGCGCGTAAGATCCCGTGTCCGGAACATGTTTCGTCATTTCCTTCATAATGAGCGGATTTCCTATGACCAGGCGAAGACTGCGGCGGTCCTCAAACCCTTGTTCCTTCCGCAGCACTGCGCCAAGGTCGAAACGGACGAATTCCATGAGGCCCGAAGGGCCGACCGCTCCCTGCACGGCAAGCTCTAAGTCGGCAAGTACCGCCGAGGCCATCTTCCGGGCAAATGCGCCCATCTCGGGGTGGCCGATTTCCCGCTCAATCCTGGCGACGATGGTGTCGAAGGGCTCAGACGAACTGACGCTGAACCGCTCCACGTTGATTTGTCTCGTTTGAATGGCAGTCATAAAGATTCTCAATCCAGCTTTACACGCCGGCTGAAGCCGGTGAAATCGGCCCGGTTCATAAAGCAGCCCAACGCGTGGGCTGTAACCTTCCTTGGCGCACGTGCGCCTCCCGACCTGTGAGCCTCCTTGCACGCATCGCCGTGCCCGCCGCAGTCTGTCTGCTGATCGGCGCCGCCGCCCGCGCGCAATCGTCCGATGGCCTTAACCATGACCGCATTCTGGGCGTGATCCCCGACTATCAAACAGTGAACAATGTAACCCCTGAGACACCGCCGCTCACGCCCAAGCAGAAATGGATGTTCTTCGTGGAAGAGACCCGCGATCCGTTCAACATCGCCGCCGCGGCACTCAGCGCCGGCCTTTCGCAAGCCGACAACCAGACGCCCAAATATGGCGAAGGCGGCGCAGCCTATGCCCAGCGATTCGGCGCCGCGTTGGGCGATTTCACTTCCCAGAATCTCTTTAGCGACGTTGTGCTCGCCTGCGCGCTGCATCAGGATCCCAGGTATTTCCGCAAAGGTCCGAATTCCCGGTTTGTGCCGCGCGTTATGTATTCACTGAGCCGCATCGCTGTGGCGCGGCAGGACTCGGGCCGGTCGACGTTCAACGCCTCAGGCGTTTTCGGCATGGCGCTGGGCATCGGCGCGTCGAATCTCTATTACCCTTCCGTCAGCCGAACCGGTACGGTTATGGGCACCCGCGTGGGCACCAGCGTGGCCGGCTGGGCGCTCGGCAACGTCGCGGCGGAATTCTGGCCCGACATCCGCCAGAGATTTTTCGCGAACGGCTTCCTGCACAGGAAGCCGCCGCAACCGCCGCTACCGCACCGGTAGGCCGCGCGGGCGCCCTGATTCACGCCGGCCCGCCAGGCTTACCGTAGAGTTCCAGCATCGCGCCGTATATCTCCGCTGAAGACGGCCACACACCGCCGCGGGCGCCTGCGCGGCGTTGGTATTTTCCGAGCGCATCGAGGGCGGGCTGGACGGGTTTCTCACACTCCAGGAAAACGAAACCCACGGCGTCGCTTGGAATAGCGCTAATAAACCGCTCGGCGTCCACGATCATGGCACGTATGTGCTGGTGAAGCTTCGGTACGTCAAGCGGCCGTTACGTCGCCAGCACGCGAAACTCCTCCGCCGTAAACCGGCTGTGCCGCGTAATGTCCGACAGCATTTCTTCCGGCGACTGTCCCGGAAACCGTCCCACGGCGGCGCAGATCACTGCCCCGAGGGGAAGAATGTTCGCATGGATCGTCAGCAGGTCCACTATGTCGCGCGGTTCCCGCCGGTCGGCGGCGGACGCTTTGTTCGTGGCGAGGTCCACGGGATCGAGCACATAACCGAATAAATCGTCCCGCTGCGCTGGGAAGAAGCGGAAATCGCTGTCGGCTACCCACTCAAGCTGCGTGGTTTCGCCAAGGCCATTCACTTCCGCTTGCCGCCTGCCAATTTGAATTTTTCTGAACGACAGCTTCAAGCCGGCCGCGGTCAAGGCCCGGGCGTCGGCATCGGCTGCGGCCGCCAGCCGTTCTTCGGAGTCCTGAAAGATATCGATATCGCCGGAAAAACGCGGCCCATCCCGGTTCAGCTCGACATCGCCGGCCACATAGCTGTCGGGACTGCGGCCGGCCGCAAGCAGCCGCAGGGCGTGGGATTGCAGTTTAGTGAGGGGCACGGCAGCGGCTCTCGATTTGCTCCGCCAGGCGGCGGCCTTCCATCCCGCCGTGCGTTCTTAAGGCCTTTGCGATCGCCAACGCGTCGGCGGGGGTGGGGTCTTCGACGGGCCGCATGTTCCAAAGCGCGCGCGCGCCGTACTCCGCAAAGGCGCGGCTGTAAAGCCTGGCGATATCGTCCGGCTGTGGTGCCTCCGCCGTCATAGTGTTTCTTTTTTAGCACGGACGGCGCCGGGGCTCAAATGCCGGCTGGGTCTGGGGCAACTCCGCAGCCACCCAGTACGCGGCGCGTTTAACACCGCGGCAGAGGGCCCGGCTTGGCGCGCCCCGGCCCCGTACGATCGCCTGGGTTGGCTCTTCACTCGATCGTCAGCAGCAGATCCTTGGCTTCCACATGCCGCCCCGGCTGCACCAATACCTGCGTCACCTTACCCCCCACCGGCGCGTAGACGGTGCTCTGCATTTTCATGGCTTCCATCACCAGCAGGCGATCGCCCTTCTTCACCAACTGATTCAACTCCACCGCCACGTTTGAGACCACGCCCGGAATCGGCGCGCCAATCTCGCCCGGTTTCGCCGGATCGGCCTTAGGCGCCGCCGCGACCTTCACTTCCAGGCTCTTGTCCCGGATGTTCACCTCTCGCGGCTGCCCATTCAACTCGAAGAACACCGTACGAAAACCTTCCGGATGCGGCTCGCCCACCGTCAGAAACTTGATCACCAGGGCTTTGCCCGGCTCCAATTCCACGGCGATTTCGTCGCCCTTCTGCATGCCGTAGTAGAACTGCGGCGTGGGCAGCACTTCCACGTTGCCGTAACTCTGCCGTGCCTTGGCAAACTTCAGAAACACGTCCGGGTACATCAGAAAGCTGAGCACGTCGTCGGTGGCCGGCTCGTGGCCTATCTTGCGGCCCAGCATAGCCGCGGTCTCCGCGAAATTCACCGGTGTCAGATGCGCCCCGGGCCGCCCGCGCTGCGGCTTGGCACCCTTTAAAATGGCCTTCTGCAGGCGTTTCGGCCAGCCGCCCTCGGGTTCGCCCAGCGCGCCGCTCAACATCTCGATCACCGACCCCGGTAGCGTCAGGTTGTGGTCCGGACCCAGCCGCTCGAACTGCTGAACGGTCATGTTGTGGTTCACCAGAAAAATGGCTAAGTCCCCCACCGCCTTGCTCGACGGCGTCACCTTCACGATGTCTCCCAACGCCAGGTTGGCTTCCGCGTAGGTGCGCGCGATATCGTGCCAGCGCGCCCCCAGCCCCATGGACTCGGCCTGCTCGCGCAGATTGGTGTACTGGCCGCCCGGCATCTCGTGTATATACACCTCGGCGGTGCCGGACTTCGGACCCGTATCGAACGGCGCATAATAAGTCCGCACCGTCTCCCAGTAATCCGCACACTGGTTAAGCGCATCCAGATCGACGCCGCAATCGCGCGGCGTATTGCGCAGCGCCGCCACGATGGCGTTCAGATTCGGCTGGCTGGTGGTCCCGCTCATTGAGGCGATGGCGCCGTCCGCTGCGTGCACGCCCGCTTCGGCGGCCTTCAGCACCGAGGCCGCATTGATGCCGCTGGTGTCGTGCGTGTGAAAATGAATCGGAATCCCGATCTCTTGCCGCAGCGTAGTCACCAGCTTCTCCGCCGCGTAAGGCTTGCACAGCCCCGCCATGTCTTTGATGGCCAGCACGTGCGCGCCCATGCGCTCCAGCTCGCGCGCCATCTTCACGTAATAATCGAGCGAATACTTGTCGCGGCGCGCGTCCAGAATGTCGCCCGTATAGCAGACCGCCGCCTCGCAGATCTTGCCTGTCTTGCGCACCGCTCCCATGGACGCCTTCATATTTGGAAGCCAGTTCAACGAATCGAAGATGCGGAAGATGTCGATGCCCTGCGTGGCGGCTTCGCGGATGAATCCCTCCACGGCGTTGTCCGGATAAGCCGTATAGCCGACCGCGTTCGAGGCGCGCAGCAGCATCTGGAAACAGATGTTCGGAATCCGCTCGCGCAATTGGCGCAACCGCAGCCATGGGTCTTCGTGCAGGAAACGCATGGCGACGTCGAAGGTGGCCCCGCCCCACATCTCCAGGCTGTAAAGGTTGTGCAGCCTGTGCGCCATAAAGTTGGCAATGCGCAGCATGTCGTAAGTGCGCACGCGCGTGGCCAGCAGCGATTGGTGCGCGTCGCGGAAAGTGGTGTCGGTCAGCAGCAGCCCCTTTTGCGAGCGGGTCCACTCGGCGAACTTCTCCGGCCCCAGGGCGGCGAGCAATTGACGGGTACCATCCGGCGGCGCGGCGGTGTCGTGCCGCGGCAGCGGAGGGGCGTCGATGCGCGCGGGGACCGGCTTGCCCGCCACCGTTGGATTCTGGTTCACGATCACTTCGCCCATATACGTCAGCAGCTTGGTTGCGCGGTCCTGGCGCTCGGTGAAACGGAACAACTCCGGCGTCTGCTCCAGCCACCCGGTGGTCACGCGCCCCGCCTGGAAATCCGGGTGCTTCACCACGTTTTCGAGGAACGGGATATTGGTCTTCACACCGCGCACGCGAAACTCGCGCAGGCTGCGATCCATACGCTGGCACGCGTGACCGAATTCGCGGCCCCAGGCAGTGGTCTTCACCAGCAGCGAGTCGTAGTAAGGCGTGATTACCGCGCCCGAGTACGCCGATCCGCCATCCAGGCGAATCCCGAACCCCGCCGGCGAACGGTAGGTGTGGATCTTGCCGTAATCCGGCACGAAGTGGTTGGATGGGTCCTCCGTGGTAATGCGGCATTGCAGCGCGAAGCCGTACAGCGGAATACGCTCCTGTGGCGGCAGCCCCATCGCCTCGCCGGACAGTTCCAGCCCCTGCGCCACCTGAATCTGGCAGCGTACCAGGTCGATGCCGGTAACCATCTCGGTGACGGTATGCTCCACCTGGATGCGCGGATTCACTTCGATGAAGTACCACGCTCCCGAATCGGTATCCACCAGGAACTCCACGGTTCCGGCGTTGTAATAGCCTGCCGCGCGCGCCAGCTTGACGGCGGCTTCGGCCAGCGCGCGGCGGATCGAATTGTCCAGGCCCACCGCGGGCGCCACCTCCACTACCTTTTGATGCCGCCGCTGCACCGAGCAATCGCGCTCATAGAGGTGCAGCAGGTTGCCGGCGCGATCGCCCAGAATCTGCACCTCCACATGGCGGGCGCGCTCGATGTAGCGCTCCAGAAACACCGCATCGTTGCCGAAAGCAGCGCCCGCCTCGCGCCGCGCCTCCGCCAGCCGCTCACCGAATTCCGCAGCGTTGCGCACCACCCGCATGCCGCGCCCGCCGCCGCCGAAGGCCGCCTTCACGATCAGCGGAAAACCGATTCGCCGGGCGAAGCGCTCCGCCTGCCGCGGGTCGCTGATAGGATCTTCGGTGCCGGGCACCGTAGGAATGCCGGCGCGCTCCGCCAGTTGCCGCGCCGCGCGCTTGTCGCCCAGCAGCTCCAGCAGCTCCGCGCTGGGTCCGATGAACGCGATGCCGGCCCGCTCGCAGGCGCGCGGCAAAGCCGGATTCTCCGACAGGAAGCCATATCCCGGATGGATGGCGTCCACGCCCTTTTCCCGCGCCAGCGCGACGATCCCATCTACGTCGAGATAGGCTTCCACCGGCCCTTTGCCCTCGCCGATCAGATAGGCTTCATCGGCCTTGAAACGGTGCAGGGCGAGCCGGTCTTCCTGCGAATAGACGGCCACCGTACGCAGGCCCAGTTCATTGGCCGCACGCAAAATGCGGATGGCAATTTCGCCGCGGTTCAGTGCTAACAGCTTGTTCATGTGGGGCAGACTTCAGTCTGCGCGGGTCCTCCAGGACCCGCTGCTATCTTACGCTTTTAGCATGCGCTTGGCCCGTTCCGTCTCGTCAAGGATTTCTGTCGCCAGGTAAGACATGGATCATTTTGCAAGGTTAAGGAGGACCGTAACACCACCGCCGCTATCCGGCGACACGATGTCCGGCCTATGGGCCGAGGCGGGCTGGCCATGCAGATTCTCCAGCAGTATCTGCCCTGGGCTGGCGCCCACTCCCCAGGCAACCGTCGGCTCAAAGGTGCCGTTCCCTATCCCATACGCGATGCCCAAGCTCCCGTCGGCAGGAAGCAGGAGATCCGGGATGCCGTCACCATTTACGTCGCCTATCGCGAGCATGATGGTGTCGAGTCCCGGATATGCCGGCGTCTGGCTCTGCAATGTGAATCCGCCTTTGCCATTGCCGAGGTAGATCTGGGCACCTCCGAACACCGGCCAGATCACTGCATCCAGGTTTCCGTCTAGATTCAAGTCCGCCAGAACAACGCCGATCGTTGCGTCTTGATCCTCGATGGTACTTTCAGTAAAGCCGCCACGCTGATTGTTCAGTAGAACTGTAAAATAATCGAAGTAATCTGCCGGCGTGAGTACCAGGTCCGTCCAGCCGTCATTGTTCACGTCGCCTGCCGCGATCCAATTAAAGCCTAGGGCCGGCGGGTTGGATATGATATTGGACGGTGCTTGAAATGTACCGTCACCATTTCCCAACGCCAACTGATTCGTCGAATCGGCAAAATCCAGTTTGCCATCGTGGTTGAAGTCTCCGAGGACCAGCATGCCAGGACCTGCCGCCGTGATGCTCGCCAACGTGAAGGTGCCGTCTCCGTTGCCGAGGTAGGCTCCCACCCCTCCCAAGCTGTTAGCTCCTACCAGAATGTCCGGAATGCCGTCCCCATTCAGATCTCCCGCGATAGGACATCCTGGACCCGAAAGCGGGATCGTAACGCCTGTCGTGTAGGGCGCACTAGCTGTGCCCGTCCCCAACATAATCAGGATTCCGTTCGAAGTGGGTACCGCTAAATCCGGCTTCCCATCCCTGTTATAATCCGCGGCGGCGGCGCAGCTTCCTGCTCCCGGCACCGAAATCCATTCACCATCTTCGAAGATGCCTCTGCTACCTTCGTTCAGCAGCACGGAAACTGCCTGCTGCTGCGCTGCCACGATATCCAGAACGCCCTCCTTAAACAACGGCGCCAAGATCACATCCGTCGAAAACTGGCAGTTTTCTACGGCGTAGGACACTGGTGCTCCGAACTGACCGTTCCCCTTGCCGAAGACAACGGTGCCCAGCGAGTTCACTATGTCCGGGATGCCGTCTCCGTTCAGATCGCCAATGGCTACCTCCACGGCCGCGTTCATGGTGACCTGGATCGGAGCCGAGAACTGAGCTTTCCCATTGTTCAGGAGGACGTTCACATAGGAAGCACTCACGCCGATTGGTGAGAGCACTATATCCGGGTGACCATCACGGTTCAGATCGGCTACTTGGATGTAGTTCTCTGCCGTCGCCGGGAGAACAACATGGTTTACCGGCGTCTGAAAAGTGCCGTCGCCGTTCCCGAGTAACAAGGCGAACCCGCTGGGAGTGCCGAAATCGAGACTGTTGAAGTTCACGGCTAGGTCCAGGTGCCCGTCCCCGTTGAAATCGGCCGCAGCGAGCCGCCCAGCAATTAAACTGGGCATAAACCCATACCGCGTAGGCGTCAGCACGCCGGGGCTGAAAACGCCTCCGCCCTTACCTAAGAACAACCAGACGCCGTCGTTACCCACCGTCGCAACATCCGGAATGCCGTCTCCGTTGAAGTCTTCCATTACGACCGAATCTAATCTTGCATCGCTAACCTGGTAGAAAACCGCTGCTTGGAACGTGCCGTCTCCGTTGCCAAAGCAGACGCCAATACCATTCGCCCCGTTGTTCGCTTGGCCAGCAACAACGAGGTCGATTACTCCGTCACCGTTCAGGTCGGTGAGAGCCATGCCACTCATAACTTGGAACCCGGGTTGTGACGTCGGCCCTAGCGAAAAAGTGCCATTCCCTTGACCTAGTAGAGTCGGGATTGTGTTGCCGGACGTGTCTATCGCTACCAAGTCCGGAATTTTGTCGCCGTTTACGTCAGCGGATCGAACCAAAAACGCGCCGTGAGTAAACAGGTAATCCCGCCGCGCAGAAAACTGGGCTGGGATTAGGGTGGCCGCGATGGCGGTTGACGACAGTAGAAGGATCAGAAGGCTTCGCATCAGATCTCCCTATTTAAGATTCTCCACCAGATACTCCGCCGTGCGCAGGCTAAACGCGAGAATCGAAATCGTAGTAGTCTTATCCGTGCAGTTCGGAAACACGCTGGCATCGCACACATACAGATTAGGAACGTCATGCGCCTGCCCGAACCGATTCGTCACAAACCGCTTCGGATCGTTCCCCATGCGCAGCGTTCCCGTCTCATGCAAACTGGTGCCCGGCGTATCCGGTTCCGCCGCCGCCCCCAGATATTCCGCGCCGCTCGCACGCAGCAGTTGCTCGCAGGAATGCTTGCCATGCTCCCACATCAATAGGGTATTCTTGTCCCATGCAAAGTGCAGCCGCGCAGCGGGGATGCCGTAAGCGTCCTTCACTTCCGGATCGATATCCACATAGTTAGCATCGCTTCGCTGCGTAGGCGCCTGAATATAAAAACTGACTGGCGTAGGATACCGCCGCTTGATCGCGCGCTTATACTCGCGTCCGAACCCTTCTATCTCATCGAAATACCAGGGAAACTCGCCGCAGCCGCCGTCCGGGTAAACCGAGTAGCCGCGAATGAACGCCTCCTGGCGCGGGTTGTCCAGGTTCTGCCAGCGCGGCATCCATGCCACCGTGCTCGAAGAGACATTGTCGGGAAAACTCGGCTGCCCGAGCAACTGCGGAAAGTAGCCCCGCGCAGTGGTTCCGTAGAGATGGTCGCAGAGGTTGCGGCCGGCTTGCCCGCTCGAATTGGCGATTCCGTCCGGCCAATGGCGCGACTTCGAATTCAAAACAATCCGCGCGGACTCGACGCACGAAGCCGCCAGAACCACGGCCTTCCCATAGACCTCCACCTCTTGCTTCGTGTTGCGATCGATGTAGGCGACACCCTTCGCGCGGCCGTTCTCATCGACCAGTATGTTCTTGCAAAGCGCATTGGTGCGCAGGTCCAGGTTGCCGCTCTTTTCAGCCGCGGGCAGGAAGAACCACGGCGTGGAGAAGAATGCGCCGATGTCGCAGCCCTCCGTGCAATTCGCGCAGTAGTGGCAAGCGGGATGCCCCGCGTGCGGCACCGTAAGCTGTGCGATGCGGTCGGGCAGATACGGAATGCCGGCTTTGCGCGCGCCGCTCTCCAGAATGCGATCGATGCAGCGGAAGTTCATCGGCGGCAGATACTCCCCGTCCGGGTTGCTCGGGCGGTTTTGAATCGTGCTCGCGACGCCGATCATTCGCTCCACACGGCTGTAGTAGGGCGCAATCTCTGCGTAGGTAATCGGCCAATCGACGTCATACCCGTCGCGGCTGGCGGCGCGGAAATCGATATCGCCGAAACGCGCCGACGACCGTCCCCAGAAATTGGTCTTGCCGCCCACGGCGAAGCAGCGCCGCCACGTCCATTCGGTCCCGGGAGCTTTGGTGAAGACGATCTCGTGCTCCCAAATGCCCTCCGTGTACTCGTTATCCATGTAGCCGATCCAGTTCTTGCGCTTGGCCGGCTCGCCGAACCCGCGGAACGGCATATCGTACGGTTTTCGATGGTTGCGGAAATCCTTGCTCGGCGTCAGGCGGCGGCTGGCGTTGAGCGCGCAAACTTTGGCGCCGGCCTGACATAGGGCGTGAATGGCCATTCCGCCGCCCGCGCCCGTCCCGATTACGATTACGTCGTAGATTTGGTTTGGCATTCCTATACTCTTGGCGGCGGGAGGTGGCGGTGTTCCGGATCGCCGGTGTGCGGACAAGCCGGAGACTGGCTGTAGAATTGTAATCCCGGATAATCCAGCTCACTCAGTCCGGCGCGGCTGGTGTAGTAGCCCATCACCGTGTAGCGGCGAATCAGGCGGAAGAATGTGCGCCCCTCCGTACCGCCCCGCTCCGCGCTTTCCCGGGACGCGGCTCTCCGCAGAATTTCGGTCTGCTGCTCGGGTGAAAGGCCGGCAAAGCTTGCGCCATAGGTCTTCTTCGCGGTCGCATCCAGCCACTTGAGGCCGTCGCGCATCGGCTGCTGAATCTCTTCCTCGCCATGCGCGGCCAGGAAGTCGATGAATTCGCTGACGCCCGCCTCCTGGGCGCCCGGGGTTTCGTCTTTCGGAATGATCAGGCCGGTCAGAATGTCGATGGTGCGGTATTCGGAGGAGGAGAAGTAGGAGGGCCGGTAGTTCGCGGCGCGCGGCGGCGGGGCGGCGCTGGCGGCATGCTCATGTTGTTGACCGAACGCCCAACGCGTGAAGCCTGGAAACTGGCTGGCAGCCGCGGCCTTGGCAATCATCTCCAACACCGCGCGCCGATCCGATCCTTGATTCGCCATCTTGATCCCTTCGAGTTTATACCAAAGTGCAAGGCTGAATAATAGTGGGGCAGGACTCCAGTCCTGCGGCCGGCGTCCACGCCGGCCAAAGCGGGTCACGTCGGGCAATGGAGGACCCGCGCAGACCTGGAGGTCTGCCCCACAAATTATGCAGCATTGCAGTTTGTGGGAAAAGTAAGTGGCGCGCGCACTCGTGCGTGCCGCCTCGGCACTCATGCCGCAGCCCGCCGCTCTGCCGTCACAGACGTGCTTAAACAGCCCGCAATCGCGACGCCTCGATCGCCGCCCGATAATGCTCCAGCCCCGGCACCTGCATGCCGGGAACCTTGGCCAAATCGTCCCAGCGCCGCAACCGCACCGCTTCCCGCGCGAACGGCCGGTGCTCGAACTCCCGGGCCTCCGCTACGGTGAAAGGTCCGCCTTGCAGTTGCAGGCTCTGTAAGGATGCGGGCGAAAGCAGGCTCATGTATTCGTCGTCCGTGGCGCAGAGATAGCGTTTGGCGTCCACGTGCATGCGCACCGGCGCGGTCACTTCCGGCCCGAAATGTTGCGCCAGCCAGGCGTGTCCGATGTCTTCATGCCGCGCGTCGATACCCGCATCCGCGACATGCTCCGGCATGTCGTGCAACAGGTGGCCGATATCGTGCATCAGCGCCGCGGCCACCAGCCAGTCCGGTGCATCGTCGCGCGCTGCGTAGTACGCGGCCTGCAAGGCATGTTCCAACTGTGAGACCGGCTCGCCGAAGTAAGCGGCGCCGCCCTTGGCTTCGAAGATCTCGATGATTCGTTCGCTAATCTGCATTACAATTACGCCTCTTGTGTAACGGGAGCCCGCCGCTGGCCGATCAGCAGCAGCGCGGCCGCTCCGCTCGAAGCCAACGCCACGCCCGCCAGCGCCAGAAAAGCTCCTGTCCAGCCGAACCTCACGGAAATACGCGCCACCGTTTCGCCCGCCAGAATTCCACCCAAATACCCGACCCCATCGATGATCCCGGAGGATGTAGCGCTGCCATGTTTGCCGCCAAAATCCAGAGCGATGGCGCCCGCCAGGTATGCATACGGCCCGATCACCAGGAAGCCAACCAGGCCGACCAGAAATGTGGGCAGTGCGTGCCCGCCGCTCGCGCGCAGCGAGCCCAGCGCAAACAGGGCGAACGAGCTCAGCAGCAGGCTGTAGAACATGATTGCCGAACGCCCGCCGCGCCCCAGGCGATCGCTCCAAAACCCCGAGAGCAGCACGGAAACGCCCCCGAACAAGGGGAAAACCGCGCTCATTCCGGCCGCCTCAGCCTTACTATAGCCCACCACCTGGTTGAAGTAAGTGGGCGTCCAGGTGTTGAAAGTCTCGCGCACCAGCGTGGTTCCCAGCGATAGCGCGCACACGATCCAAAATGCCGGGCTGCGGAACAGCGGCTGCAGCAAGTCGCGCAGGCTGGAGGGTTTCGGATCGCTGCCCTCCGCGCCGAACAGGTTCAGTGGATTCACGTCCGGCTCCGCGATGCCGATCTGCGCGCGCGATTCCTTCAGCAGCAGCAAATTCGCAAAGAAGATGATGAGCAGCGTTCCCGCCGCCACTTGAAAAACGCCGCGCCAGCCAAACCCGCGGCCGATCAGGAAGCCCATGAACTGTCGCGCAGCGGCGTCTCCAAACAGGTAACTCAGGCTGATTGCGCCCATGGCCGCGCCGTACGACGAATAGGAGAACCAGCGCGACGTAATCTTCACCATGCCCGCCCAGCCCGTCGATTGCACCAGACGGTTGCCGATCCACGCCATGGTGAAGACGGGCAATCCGCCGCCCAACGAGAACAGCACCGTGAACAGGATCGAGCCGCCCATCCCGATCAGGAAATTCCGCTTGCCGCCCAGGAAATCGGCGATGCCGGCCAGAAAGAACTTGCCGATAGCGTAGGCCAGCACTGAAATCGAGGTAATCGCGCCCAGGCGAATCTTGGCTTGGGCCGGCGTCATGCCGTGCGCGGCCAGTTCGTCGATGATCAGCGGCAGGCTGACGGAGAAGTCCGAGCGGCAGAGATAATAGCCGGCGTAGCCGATGAAGAGCAGCGTAATGGTGAGCCCTTGCCAGACAGCCAGCCGGCGGGCGTTCCCGCCGCTCACGGCCGCTCGCCTTTCGCCAGGCGCGCTTCAATTTGTTCCACCCGCGGGATGCAATCGGCGACGGCGTCCGCGATGTAGTGCGCGCCGGCTTCGCTCAGCTTGCGGCGGGCAGCATCCAGGCGGACGGCCTGTTCGGTGGCCGGAAGCGCCGCGAGTTCTTCAGCCGTAAGGCCGATCATGTTTCCGGTGCGCGCGATCCCGATGGTCCACATGCCTGCGTTCCGTCCTTCGTCGATGTCGCTGATGGTGTCGCCGATCTTGACCATGGTGTGCATCGGGTAAGTGCGCAGGCGGATCGCGTTAAGGTAGCACATCCAGGGCCAGGGGCGTCCGGCGCCGGCGTCTTCGGGGCAAAGCGCGCAATCGGGCCGGTATCCTTCGGCGGCAGCGCTCGCGAGCAGCAGGTCGAGCATGGCCCGGGTGTATCCGGTAGTGCTGCCGATTTTGATGCCGCGCGCGCGCCATTCGGCGACGGCGGCCGGCACGCCGGGAATCACGGCGGAGTAGGCGGCCAGGCAGTCCATCTGCATCGGGATGAAAGCCCGGAAAACATTTTCGACCTCTGCTTCGTCGGGAGCTTCGCCAGTCTTCACGCGGAGCAACGCGCGGATATGGTCCTTCTTGTGGATACCCATGTCGCGGCGAGCCTCTTCTTCGGTAACCGGCGTGCCGCGGGCCGCAAACAGGCTTTGCAGCGTGCGGACGGGCGCCAGGCTGCCATGGTCGACGGCAGTGCCGGCCCAATCCAGGATCACGGCGGTGACGCGGGCTATCAGAATCCCATCTCCTTCAGGGTGTCTTCGGCCAGGCCGAATGACAGCGTCATGCCTGCGCCGCCGGTGCCCCCAACCACGCGTACACGGGGCGCGGGCGCAAGCGAAAGGAACGGTTTTTCCGGATGTTTGGCGTACACGCCATGCCAGTGCTGTCCGATCTCCAACGCGGGCGCTCGCAAAAATCCACGCGCGTAATGCAGGATGAGGTCGTCGATTTCGGCATGATCGAAGGGATCGATGGCCGCGCCATACTCATGCGAGTCGCCGACCGTCAGCTCGCGGCCTGCGGTCTGCGAAACAAGCACGTGAATACCCCAGCGATCGTACTCCGGCGTCTCGGCGGCGATGCGCTCCTTTAGCGCGGGCAGCGTCGTGCACACTTCGAACGATTCGTAGAAACGTAACGTCAGCCCCGCGGCCAAAGCGGGACCGAGCTGCCACCCTTCCGGTTGCGGCCGCGTCCGCATCATCTGGAGTTTACAACGCGTGAGACCGCTGGCGCGGAACATTTCCGGATAGAGCGTTTCGAAGTCGTGGCCGGTGCAAACGATGGCGGACTCCACTTGCCATTTCTCGCCGCCCGCTTCCACCATGGGCAGATCGATGGACTTCACCGCCATGTCGAAGCGGAACTGCACGCCGAATCGTTCGGCCAAATAGCCGGGCAGCTGCCGCAGGGCCACGCGCGGGTCCACCGTAATTTCCGTTGGGCTCCGGATCGCCCCCAGCAGCCCCTCGGGCCGGACGGCTGGGCTGCGCGCCAGAACGGCCGCCGCGGTTAGCCACTCGCAGCGGTAGCCCAGCTTGGGCGCCACTTCGCAGAACTCACGCGCGACAGCGGCTTCGTCCGGCCGGTAGACTACGTGCAGCGAGCCGGTCGGGAAGTGCGGCAGACCCGCCGCAGTCAGAATCTCGATCCACAAATCGCGACTTCGCAGAGCCATCGCGTGCATCCGGCCGGCAGGTTGTCCGATGGGCCAGATCATGCCGAAGTTGCGGACGGAGGCGCCCGCGGCTTGCGGGCTGCGTTCGAAGACCACCACGGAGCGTCCCCGGCGGGCCAGGGCATAGGCGTGCGCGATGCCCAGAATGCCGGCTCCGACGACGGCAACGTCCGCTGTGTGCGTGGCCATGAACGGAGAGGCTGAGATCAGATTTCGGATCCCAACGGCGGCGTCTCGGGCGGCGCCTCGTGCCGCACACGATACCACCAGTACTGCAGCCGGTCGAAATACAGATACACCACCGGCGTGGTGTAGAGCGTCAGCAGCTGGCTTACCAGCAGCCCGCCGATGATGGTAATTCCGAGCGGGCGGCGCAACTCCGATCCCACGCCGCCGACCAGGGCCAGCGGTAAAGCTCCTAGCATGGCGGCCATGGTGGTCATCAGGATCGGGCGGAACCGCAGCAGGCAGGCTTCGAAAATCGAATCGCGGGAGTTTTTCCCTTCCAGCCGCTCTGCGGCCAACGCGAAGTCGATCATCATAATGGCGTTCTTCTTCACGATGCCGATCAGCAGAATGATCCCGATCATGGCGATAATACTCAGATCGGTGTGCGTAAGCATGAGCGCCAGCAGCGCGCCCACGCCCGCCGAAGGCAGTGTGGAAAGAATCGTGATGGGATGGATGTAACTCTCGTACAAGATTCCCAGCACGATATAAACAGCCGCCAGCGCCGCCGCGATCAGCACCGGTTCGTTGCCCAGCGAATCCTGGTATGCCTGCGCCGTCCCGGCGAATCGGGTCTGGATGCTGCGCGGCAGTCCCACTGTGGCCGCCGCCGCGGTAATGGCTTCCACCGCATCTCCCAATGCCACGCCCGGTTGCAGGTTGAACGAGATGGTGGTCGCAGGACCCAGGCCCTGATGCGTGACCGCCAGCGGCGCGGTGGTCGGCGCGTAACTGGCGATGGCATTTAAAGGAACCTGGGTTCCGTTCGGCGATTGCACAAAGATATCGCGCAGCGACAACGGATCCTGCCAGTACGGCGGGGCCGCCTCCATCACCACGTGGTATTGATTCAGCGCTGTGTACATGGTGGATACCTGGCGCTGGCCAAATGCATCGTACAGCGTATTGTCCAGCAGTTGCGCGGAGATGCCGAATCGCGCGGCCGTCTTGCGGTCGTACACCACCATGGACTGCAGCCCGCGGTTCTGCTGGTCGCTGTTTACATCCGCGATGATCGGTATCGTTTTTAATTCCTGCAGCATGCGCGGCGCATAGTCGTTAAGGTCCTGCAGGTTATCGCACAGCATGCTGTATTGATAGAGGGCCGCGCTGGAGCGTCCGCCGATGCGCAGGTCTTGCGAAGCTTGCATGTAAAGCGTGGCCCCCGGTATGCGCGCCAGTTTGGGCCGCAGCCGCGCAATGATCTGGTCCACCCCGACTTTTCTCTCCTGTAGCGGTTTCAGGGACAAGTAGATACGCGCCTGATTGGCGGTGCCGCCGCCGGGTCCTGAGCCGCCCGTAGATCCGCTGACGGTATCGACGCCGGGGTCCTTATCCACGACGTCCACCATCTGGCGCACAATCCGGTCCATGTCTTGAAACGAAAT
Source organism: Bryobacteraceae bacterium (assembly GCA_035511215.1). Taxonomy (GTDB): domain Bacteria; phylum Acidobacteriota; class Terriglobia; order Bryobacterales; family Bryobacteraceae; genus Bog-159. The sequence goes on from DATKFU010000269.1 coordinate 21,320, forward strand.
GTCCTGGTCGCCTGTAATCTGGCCGCTTACGCGTCCGTTGTCCTGTTGCGGGAAAAAGCCCTTCGGCACGTGAATGAACAGGTAAACATTCAGCGCAATGGTAGCGATCAGGACCGCCAGCGTGACGGGAGCATATTTCAGCGCGACCGAGAGCGTAGTCCCATAGGCATTGATAATCCAGGTGAAGAAACGTTCGCTGGTCCGGTACAGCCAGCCATGCTCGGTATGCTCCTTCAACAAGTGCGCGCACATCATGGGCGTAGTAGTAAGCGACACCACCAGGGAAACCGCAATGGCCACCGACAACGTCACTGCGAACTCGCGGAAGAGGCGGCCCACGATGCCCCCCATCAATAGCAACGGAATAAAAACGGCGATCAGGGACAAACTCATCGATAGTACGGTGAATCCGATCTCCTGGGCTCCCTTCAGCGCCGCTTGAAACGGATGCACGCCCTGTTCCAGATACCGCGTGATGTTCTCGATGACTACGATGGCGTCATCCACCACAAAACCGGTGGAAATGGTTAACGCCATTAAAGACAAGTTGTCGATGCTGAAGTGCAGCAGGTACATTACGCCGAAGGTTCCAATCAGCGATATCGGAACGGCCACGCTGGGAATCATGGTGGAGCGAACGTTGCGCAGGAAGATGAAGACCACCAGCACCACCAGCAGCACCGAGATCAGCAGCGTCCTTTCCACGTCGTTCACCGAGGCGCGGATGGTAACGGTCTGGTCGATGGCTACTTGGATATGAATGGCTTGCGGGATGGAAGCCTGCAACTGTGGGAGCATGGCGCGGATGCGATCCACCGTATCGATGATGTTCGCGCCCGGTTGGCGGAATATGACCACCTGCACCGACGGCAGGCCGTTAGCATAGCCAGAGTTCCGCAGGTCTTCCACGGAGTCCAGCGCTTCGCCCACATCCGAAACACGCACCGCCGCTCCATTGTGGTACGCCACGATTAGCGGCGCATAGTCGATGGCCTTGAAGATCTGATCGTTCGCGCCGACCTCCCAGATGTGGTTGCCATCGGAGAAGTGTCCTTTGGGGTTGTTGGCGTTGGCCGCGGCCAGCACGCCCCGCACTTGCTCCAGGCCGATGCCATACTTGTTCAGCGCCGTGGGATTCAGTTCCACGCGCACGCCCGGCAAAGCGCTTCCCCACACCGCCACCTGGCCCACGCCGGTCACCTGCGAAAGCTTCTGCGCCATGATGGACGATGCCGCATCGTACATCTGGGCCTTGGAGAGAATAGGCGAAGTCAGCGCCAGAAACAGGATCGGGAAATCCGCCGGATTCACCTTCCGGTATGTAGGATTCATCGGCAGATTGGTCGGCAGATAGCCGCGCGCCGCGTTGATGGCCGCCTGCACGTCGCGCGCCGCCGCGTCGATGTTCCGGTTGAGATCGAATTGCATCGTAATGCTGGTCGATCCCAGGCTGCTCGACGAGGTCATCTCGGTCACCGATGCAATACGGCCGAACTGGCGTTCCAGTGGTGTGGCTACCGAGGATGCCATGGTTTCGGGGCTGGCGCCGGGCAACGATGCCGATACCGATACGGTTGGAAAATCCACCTGTGGCAGCGGCGATACCGGCAGAATCCGGAAGGCTACCGTTCCCGCCAGGCCGATCGCGATGGTCAGCAGCGTCGTGGCGACCGGCCGCCTGATGAAGACCTCTGAGATATTCATAATTCCGCCGGAACGCTCATTGCCCGCTCATTCGAAGATACAAATTTCAAACGGTACCATGAACCCGTCATCAATGTCTACCAAATTTATAGACTTTTCACGCGCCGGCAGGACGACAGCGCTCGCCGATCCTCCCTTAAGCACCCGATTTTGCCGAGCAAAGCCAATTTCAGTAGAATTCAAATGGACCCGGAGAGGGAGTTGCACGTCTCCCTACCGATGTGCTAACCTCTCAGATGTCCTTCAAAGACGCTCAATGGGAGGTCCGTGCTTCTAGGCCGGGCCGATTGCACCAGTGAGGAGTTATGGCACATCAACCAGGAAAACAATATCAGGCTGCGGCCAAACAGGTCCAAGCGCGCGATTACCCGCTTGAAGAAGCCGTGCCGCTGCTACAGAAAATCAAGTACGCCAAGTTCGATGAGACCGTCGAGGTCCATCTGCGCCTGGGGGTGGACCCCAAGCACGCCGATCAGATGGTGCGCGGCACGGTAGTCATGCCCAACGGCTTGGGCAAGTCCAAGAAGGTCCTGGTCATCGCCGGCGGCGACAAGCAAAAGGAAGCCGAAGAAGCGGGCGCCGATTTCGTGGGCGGCGAGAACATGGTGAACAAGATCCAATCCGAAAGCTGGACGGATTACGACGCCGTGATCGCCACGCCCGATATGATGCGTTCGGTCGGCAAACTCGGCAAGATACTCGGCCCACGCGGGCTGATGCCCAATCCAAAAACCGGCACGGTTACCCAGGACGTGGCGAAAGCCATTAGGGAGATCAAGGCCGGCAAAGTCGAGTTCCGGGTGGACAAAACCGGAATCATTCATGCGCCGGTCGGCAAGATCAGCTTTACGTCGGAAAAACTGGTTGAGAACGCCTCCAGCCTGATCAGTGCCGTCGTTAAGGCTAAGCCGCCCGCCGCCAAAGGCAAGTATGTCAAGAGCGCTACCCTTTGCTCGACCATGGGGCCGGGCGTATCCCTGGATGTGACGGTATTCAGCGCCAAGGCGGCTGTCTAGTTCTCTCGCGGGTGTCGAAATGAAGAAGAAAGCGGATAAGAAAAAGGATCTCGAATCGTTGCGCCAGGATTTACAGGCGTCCAACAACCTGTTCGTCACCGGCTACGAAAAGCTGCGTGTCGCGCAGGATTTTGAATTGCGCAAGACCATTCGGGCCGCGGGCGGCAAGTACCGCGTGATCAAGAATAACATCGCCGAGAAGGCCTCCGAAGGTACCGCGGCGGAAGAACTGTTGAAGAACCTGCGCGGCATGACCTCTCTGGCCTTCACCACCTCCGATCCGGTGGCGCTCGCCAAAGCTCTTACCGCCTACGCCAAGATTAATCCGGCGTTCACCTCCAAGGCCGGCCTGGTCGAAGGCAGGGTCATCGACGTTAAGGCAATCGGCGATCTGGCGAGCATGCCTCCGAAAGAGGAAATCTTCGCCAAGTTGCTGTTCCTGATCAATTCCCCGGCGCAGCGGCTGGCGTCGGCCTTGGGCGCGGTGGGGCGGAACCTCGCGGTAGTG
>DATKFU010000270.1:0-2405 GCA_035511215.1 Bryobacteraceae bacterium
CCACCCAACGCCCGCAAACGGGAACTCGGAATCATGGCTTCAAGGCGATCGATTCGGGCTGGCTGCAATACGGCTGATTGCCGGCCCCCGTGACGCAAATCGTCAGGCTGGAGGCCACGCCCTGCAGATCCGCAGGCACGGCCACGTTGACCTGCTCAAGGCCCAGGAGTCCGGGCGCGGCGCCGGCATACAGCGGAACCAGGTTGCGATTCTCGATAGTCACAGTGGCCACGGCGCCGGAGTCCGGCATGCCTGTCAGGAAGATCTGCAGAACCGTGCCCAACGGCGCGGGATTGGCGGTGGAATTCAAGGTGTTGTCCTGATTCAACACGCCGGGCGTAAAGATGGCCGGTGCGACGGCCGTGAGCGCCACCGTGAATGGAGCGCTGCTGACGCCGTCAACGGTGACCACCATCTGTGCCGACGACTGGCCGCTCAACGCCGGCGGGATCTGCAGGTTGATCTGCGTTGCGCCGGTATAGAGCGGTTTCGCCGTCATTCCATTGAATGCCACCGATACGTTCTGTCCCGCCAGATTGGCTCCCCAAATGGTGGCCAGCGAGCCGGGCGCCACTGGGCCGGGATGGAAATCGGCAGCGTCGGTTACGCTGGTAATTGTGAGGGCTGGCGCAGCCGCGGTTACCGTGAGAGTTACTGGAAAACTCTGGCTGCCCGCGATGGGTCCGGCATCGATCAGCACGCTAGCCTGGTAAGTGCCAGGCGTGAGAGCACTGGGATTCACAAACGCTTGAATTAACGCGCCCTCATTCCCGAACGACTGCGTAAAGAATAGCCAGTTCGAACCGTTCGTATAAGTGACCGTAGCCGACCAGTCGAGCACACCGCCCTTGGTATTGTTAATCGTGATGTTGCCCATCGCAACGCTCTTCGTTCCGGCTACGACGGTGGCTTGCAGGGGCGTAGCCGTCGCCGTCAATAGCGGATAGTAAGAGGCGTTGCAATCGCCCACCGCAGCGCAATCGGAGGGCGGCGTGACGGCTACGAAGCGCGGAATGGGCGCGGTGGTGGACGCGGAGGCCACCGTGGAGACGGGAGCCAGCGAAAGGGTCCCATTGGCCATCGCCGGCGGACTATTGGCAGCGACGGCGAAGAAGTTCGGAATCTGCGCGTTTTCAGTTGCGGACGGGCTGGCGGCCGCGACTTCATATACGGCATAGCCCGCGCCATTTGTGAGGGGCACCGGATTCGCTCCGTTCAGCACCAGCACTCCTGAGGCATTGGGGGCGGGCAGCGTGGCTAACGTGCCGCCCAGGCCGGTCGCATCCGTACCCAGAACGCGCACGAGCAGCAGCGTTTGGCTGCCCTGAGCGTACTGGCCGACCGCGGCTGGGGTCCCCAGATCGCCGCCGGAAGTGGGCAGAATGGCGTCCGAGCCGGCCACCGCATCGGGAACATAGATGGCCGCGCCGGCGGGGACGCTCGAATACGAGAGCAAGAAGCGCGTACCCGTACCGCTGGTGGAGTTCTTCGGCTGGAAAGACCCCACGAAACCTTCGGTGACGCGCGTGGTTTGTTCGATTGTCTTGGCGGCGAACAGGCTGCCCAGGTTGATGCTGGCGGGCGTGGGCGAACCGGTGCAGGTGACGCCGGAATCCAGGCTGGTAGCCAGCAGGCCTACTTGTGGAAAGGCAACATCCACCGGATTATTTCCGGTTTGGAGCGGCAGCGTGCCCCCGATGTATGCGGTGATGGGCATGGTTTGCTGCAGGCCGAGTTGGTTCACATTCGCGCGCACATCGTCGATTACCAGCGTAACAGCGCCGCTGGAGGGGAACGTAAACTGGAAGCCGTTGAACGAGATGCTTTGGTTGGTGACCAGTCCGGATACGCCTGAAGGCACGATGCCGGTACCGGTGTCGATGCTCAGCGACGCGTCGACGGAGTACCCGCCGGCGTTGATCTGGTTGGTGATCGCAACCGGAAGGAACACGTTCACATTCCCGCTGACGACCGCTCCCGGCGTGCCGGTGCATTGCAGGTCGATATCGCCGATCTGTTCCGCCAGGCCTTCGGAGTGGACCAGGGGAACGGCGGCGGAGACGACGCAGATTGTAGGTTTCTGGGCATGCAGGCCCAGGCAGAAAGTCAAGAAGAGGATAATACCGAAAGATCGATAAGTATAGTATTGCATTGTGTTAGTGTAACAGTCCGCGCGGTTACCGGGCAGTGTGCGTGGAGGCCAGAAGGCGCGTGGCAATTGGAGACACTTCGGCGCCGCAGGAGGTGTTTTTTTAAAGCAGGAAAACCGTCACCGCCCGGCTCCCCTCCGATAACGAAGGGAAGCCGTGCGGGGTAATGCGAAACAGATGGGAGGCCGCAGTCTCCGGGGCGAACCCCGAACTTGCCGATCGCCTCTTCTCCGAAACTCTGGCTAGGAACCGGTT
>DATKFU010000271.1:0-3167 GCA_035511215.1 Bryobacteraceae bacterium
GATTTCGAGCCAAAGCTGAATACATCTGAACACGCGCTGTCAAGATGCCGGCGTTCCGAACCGATCCGCGATTCGGTGCAATTCCTGCCATTTGTCAGGCAAGAATTACCCGAATCGTCATGAACAGGATTGTCAATCCGCCGGCGGCAGTGTGAAATAGAACGTAGATCCCCCCCCCGGTGTCGATTCCATCCACATTCGGCCGCCATGCCACTCGATGGCCCTCCTGCAGAATGCGAGCCCGAGTCCATTGCCGGGGTGTTCGTTTCCGTGCAGGCGCTTAAACGGCCCAAACAGCCGGTCCCGGAACGCCGGATCTATACCGGGCCCGTTGTCTGTGACCGAAAATACCAATTCGCGATCCACCCGTTTGGACGAAATGTGAACCCGCGGAGACGGCGTGCTGCAGTATTCGATGGCGTTTCCAATCAGGTGGCGCAACACTTTGGTCAGTACCTCGAAGTCGCCCATCACCGGCGGTAAAGGGTCATGCATAACGATCGCGCTCCGTTCCGCGATCCGCTCATCCAACGAGAGCAGCGCCTGGCCCAGTACCGCTTCCATGTCCGTACGGGCGGGCGGCCCGGCGCCCGAACCCGTCGCCCAGTAGTCCACCACGTCGGCGAGCAGCGACTGCGCTTTGGCCGCCCCTTCCCGGATGCGAGCGAGAAATACGCCGGCATCGCCGTTCAGGCGGCCGGCATCGGTCTCGGATAGCAGTTGGCTGAATGCGGACACGTCCCGCAGAGACTCGCGCAGGTTGTGGGCCGCCATCGAGATAAACTCCTCAAACTCCGTACCAGCGGCGTCCAACCGCCGTTGGACCTCAATCGAGCGCCGGGTTTCCGCGTCGAGCGCCTGGCGTAAGCGCTCTATTTCTTCTTCCGTGCGATTTTGGTCAGAGTTGCCCATTCTCAGCGCGCGTACCGGGGTCCAGGCTCTTCGGGCCGCCGGGAATCGTGAACTTGAACGTAGCTCCCTGGCCTGCTTCCGATTCTACCCAGATTCGCCCCCCCTGGCGCTCTACCAGCTTCTTGCAAAGTGCCAGACCGATGCCCGTACCGGGGATTTCGCGCCCATGCAAACGTTTGAACATGCCGAACATCCGGTCGGCGTCTTGCGGCTCGACGCCGATGCCGTTGTCGCGCACCGCGAACTGCCACCCTTCTGCGCTTCTCACCGCCGACACATGGATTCTGGGCGCTTCCTCACGTCTGTACTTGATCGAATTGGAAACCAGGTTCTGGAAGACCTGCATCAGCATCACCTCTTCGGCGACCACGGTCGGCAATACACCGTGTGTGACCACGGCTCCGCTTTGCGCGATCGCCGCCTCGAGATTCAAAAGGGCGTTATCCAGCACGGCGCCGCAATCGATCGCCTTGGGGCTGACCTGTTTCCGCTCGGTAACCTCCCAATAGGCCAGCAGGGCCTTCAGCAGGGCCTCGATCCGCAAGGCCCCCTCCACGGAATAGGCGATGAATTTGTCCGCTTCTCCGCCCAGCTTACCTGCATACTCCCGCCCCAGGAGTTCCGTAAAGTTCACCACCATGCGCAAAGGTTCCTGCAAGTCGTGCGTCAGCGCATAGGCAAAATGCTGCAGTTCGGCGTTGGTTGCGCGCAGGGCTTCCTCGGCCTGCTTGCGCTCCGTGGCGTCCTCGATCGCCAGCAGGATGGTCCGCGCCTGCGCATTCGGATTGAAGATCTCGCTGGCGTTGAGCAGCATCACCTTCCGTCCCACGTGTTCAAAGTCGTGGGTCACCTCAAAGTCGCGTAGCGTGGAGTTTGCCGGCAGAATATTCTCCAGCAGCTCGCGCAGCCTCGGGATATCCCATTGGCCGTCGCCCAGGTCGTAGATAAGACGCCCTTCCGTCTCTTCCCGTACCGCCTGAAACGTCTCGTAGAACGTCTTGTTCGCTTTCACCACCTGCAGGCGCTGGTTCAGGATCACCAGCGGCTCGCGCACCGTTTCCACAATAGCTTCGGCGAAGTCCAGACCGCGCTTGGCGGCATCGATATCGATCAACATCAGCACGGCGCCGTCGACTTTGCCGTCCGGCGCCACCGACGGCAGGATGCGCAGCGAATACCACCTGCCGTGCGAGTCGCGGATATCGCGTGGCGCGCGGTCGCCGCCCGCCATGGCCTCCGAGAGCAACCGCCGCAGGTCAGGTAGTTCGATTCGCGGTTGAAGGTCGGTAATCGACCGCCCCACATCGGAGGTGATCAGGTTCAACATAGGCTCCATGGCGCGCGTAAACCGGCGAATTCGCAGGTCCCGCCCCACCATCACCAGGGGTATGCTGATGCTCTCCAGAAGATTGTTCAGATCCCGGTTCACCTGGGCCAATTCCGTATTGCCAATCTTCAGGCTTTCATTGAGCGTGTTCAGTTCTTCATTGGTCGATTCCAGCTCTTCCTGCGCGGTGCGCAATTCCTCGTTGCCCGCCTGCGCCTCTTCGTTCGCCGCGCGCAGCGCTTCGAGCGTGCTGGCCTTGTCGTCGACGATCGTTTGCAGATACCTTTTGGTTGCGGCCAGTTCGCGCCGCAACCGGGCGGTTTCCCGGCCGCCCTGTTTGGATGGTTCGTCCACGGCCCCAGGCCCGCCATTCGGCTCGGCGTTTTCGAACGAAACCAGGAAAAACTCTTCCTTCAGAGAGGACGAGCCCGTGAACGGGGTCACCGTGATGGCGACCTCCGCGACGCGGCCGCTGCCTTCAATCCGGATGCCTTCTCCTTTGGCCACGGCGTTCGTATGTTTGGCCGCGCGGATCGCCTTACCCAGGCCCGCGATCAAGCCTTCGCGCGCCAGTTTCAGAATGTTGCGGGAGGGCTCGCCCGGAGAAAGCTCGAGGTACGGAGCCGTGTGCCCGCGCACCTGAACGATGTTCATCTCACTGTCGACCACGGCGCCGGCGGGGCCATGTTCGGCCAGCACCAAACGGTCGGCCTCTCTCTGCACGTCGAGGCCAGTGCGGCCCTCGGCAACCCTCGCCCGCAGGTCCCGCCCGCCACCGGCGCTGCGGCCCTCGCTCAGGCGCGGCGCCGGCTTGTCCGCGGCCGGCCGGATGGAATAGATCTTGTGGTTCTTTTCCACTTCTTGGAACGACTCGGAAAGCGTGCCGATGCTTTCCGATGGACCGAGTACCAGGAAGCCCGTTGGCTTC
>DATKFU010000272.1:0-38361 GCA_035511215.1 Bryobacteraceae bacterium
GGAGAGGGCTCGATAACGAGAGCCGATGGAGTGGTCTTCAGGCGTTCAGCGGCAAAACACACCAGCAATTGGAATGCGTAGGCATAGGTGTCGGAAGTTTGCACGCTCATTTCACGCTGGCTGGGAAGGTATTCGCGCAAGAATACCGTGAGATGGGGACCAATAGGAGTCATCGGTCACCCCCTCGATACAAAGCTTCCGCCACGGCCGCCACGTCACTCAGGAGTTTCGGCGTGGCCTGCAAATACCAGTAGGTGTCGGAAACGTGAGTGTGCCCAAGATAGGTACTCAGCGCGGAAATATGTCGCGCAACAGCCTTCCGGTCCCCTGAACACTGTTCCAGCGATCTCACCGCAAATGTATGGCGCACATCGTGAATGCGGCAACCGCCCTGCCCCGGACCTGGCCGCAAGCCGGCTGAGCGTGCCACATATAGAAAGGTTGCATTGACCGCCGAGTAGGGCAGCCCTGCACCACGCTCGGAAACGAAGACGTTCGGAGAAGTCGTACTGATCCGCTTGCTGATAGCGAGGTACTGCTTTAATCCCCAGCGGGCGCTCTCATGCAGAGGAACAAGACGGCTCTTTTGGAACTTTGTGGCACGGATGAGTAGACCCTCTTGCGTAATGTCTGAGAGGTGTAGTTTTAACGCTTCCGAAACACGGAGTCCGGTGGCCACAATGAGAGACAACAAGGCCGTGAACGTAACAGGCCGTATCGATCTTCTCGATGAGAGCTGCGCGGCGGCTCACAGAAGATGATGGGTTTCACCCTCAGTGAAAATGTGGCAGGTCCGGCGACTCTTTGGTGCGCGACCGAAAACGTCGTCTGGCGGAATTTGATGACGATCGTCTTCAGCGTTCAGTGCACAGGCTAGGCGGCGGACGATGAATAGGCGATCATAGCGCCGGCGGATTGACGGCGCATCTGCCGCCCACTCCAAAACCGTCTCCGCGCGGATAAAATGCTCGGACCGGCTTTCGGCAAAAGCGGCGAAACTATAGAGGATGTATTCCTGAACCTTGTACTTGAACCCCATGCTCCGATAAGGCTCAATGTGGCGTTTGACAGCGTCGCTCAGCATGTTTCACCCTCCTTCGGCCAGGGCTGCGCGATCTGTTGAAGGGCCGCCACGTCGATCTTTGCGTAATGCGCAGTCGTATCCGGCGACTTGTGTCTCAGAACGGTTCCGACCTCGTCCAATGTGGCGCCTGCGCGCAGCATCACGGTGGCTGCTGTGTGTGTCTAAGGAGATTCGCACCATGGGATGGCGGATTCTCTATCCGCGCGCGCCGGAGCGCAGCGCGAACGATGCCGGAGACGATAGGTCCAGATCGGAGGGGCCGGTATGGCGCCTTTGAGCACAGAAAGATTCGGTCGATGGCCACCTGCGGGCGTACCTGCTGTATATAATCCAGAACTGCGTCTCCTGCATCCTGTGGTAGAGGTAAACGGACATCCCTGCGCCCCTTTCCCCGAACCAACAGCGTGGCATCCTGCCAGTCGATATCGGTTGGCCGCATGTTGGCGATGTCGCCCGCGCGGAGGCCGAGCCGAAGCAACAACAATACGATTGCACGGTCCCGCAATCCTTGCGGCCCGTCCTTGCTGCAGTTACCGACGAGGCGATCCACCTGATGAGCATCGAGATACTTCGGCAGTGATGAAAGCTTCCATTCCGCCACGGTTGGCAGCATATGGTCGAGACCAGGTTGACATGCGCCACTCGTTGCAAGGAATCGCAAATAGACGCGGAGTGCTCCCACGATTGTTTTGGCGTGAGCGGGCCGACAGCCGCGGATCTGATCCAGAATGACGCTTCGCACCGAGGCTGCGCTGTAGCCAGCAGTATCGGTGCCGAGCGAGGGCAGCATTCGCGTGATCAGGCGTTCGTGGCGTGCTACCGTGACCTGCGCCAGCCCCCGATGGCACAGCAGCCAATCGCGGAAGGCGCACAGGAGTGCGGGGGCTTCGATGATCGAATTCGCCATCGCTCTGATCACGCCTTGTTGGGACAGATAATAAGCGAAGCGCTGAACACGTGCCGTATAAGCTCGTGAAACACACTTCTGGCTGCGGCCTCCAGGACATTCGCAGCGATGTGTCCGGAACGCCGCGAGGATCTTTTCGTCAATATCGGCGAAGTTCAGGCCGCTGGCCTCTACCCACCCACCGAAGTGAATGGCTGAGTTCAAGTAGCCGCTGATCGTCAATGAAGTGTAGCCGACCGATGCCAACTCGGCGACAAAACCTTCAAGAAAAGGAGCCGCACGCCCAGGATTCATGGCATGGGGTCGCGTCAGAAGTTCAGAAATACTCACATAGTCCTCTCTAAGCCGCCAGTCCTGGCGGCCATCTGAAAGGCTACGTTATGCGGAGCTCGACACCAAGGGACGGCCGGTTCCGACGAAGCAGAGCTTGAATCTCGGCCTCCTTATTTGGAGGAAACTCCGCATATTCGTGGACGGCCCATATTTGCGACCATCGACGGGTTCGATGGCCACCAACACGCGCATCTGCGCCGTGATCTGGATCATCCTTCCGCATCCCGCCAGGCACGCAGCAAGCCGGCCCAATCCGGCGGTGTGGCCGCCTTCCAGTGGATGCGCATTTTGCCGCCGCCCGCGGACTCGAACTCGATGACGCAGTCCTCCAGCGTCGCCGGATGCGGCGCTATCAGTTCAACGAATGCCGGCATGGCTGCCTTTCGTCGGAGGCTGGGAACTCCGCCGAGCCGTTTCTTCAGCCCCATATAATCCAAACGTAGTGGATGCGCTACGGCGTACACGCCGTGTTGGCGGGCGAGTTCGACCGCCGCCTGCCAAAGTGACTCTGGCAGCTTCGTCCGCCGCGACTTGGTGCTACGGAACTGACCCAACTGGCGCTGCAGTTGTGCGACAGGTTCGGGAATGGATAGTGTGCTTTTGCGGTTCACGATCAGCCGCTCCTCAGCGACTGACTGAACTTAACAGGACGGGCTGGCCGGCGTCATGCACGCTTGCCGAAAGGTCACTATCAGCGCACGTATTTCGGCGCTTGTCCCGTTCCCCACGGATCGTACTCGGACGCGAACCGGACGCGCTCGCCGATGGATGGGTGATCGTAGAGCCAGAACTCGATGAAAGGGCTGGGATTGGGATCGTCGAGCGACACCTCCCCGAGAATCTGAAAGGCGGCGGCGGCTTCTTGCGATGAATTGGGCACCAGGCCGTGGATCACTTCCAGTCCATAGATATCGGCGTTGTGCTCGAGCATGCGGCTGAAGGAACTCGACACCGGTTCGGACAGGAAGCCGAAGATCGCCAGCGCCAGCAGCAGCACAGGCAGGGAGGCCCAGTCGCTGACACCGCGAATCTGCCAACGGGCGCCGTAACGCGCGAGCGCCCAGCGCATCGCGTGATAAGCCAGGAACAGGAAGATCAGAATGCCTAGCAGGGCCGCGCCGATGCCGATCCAAACATGCCCCAGCACATAGTGTCCCATCTCATGGCCGAACACGAAAAGGGTTTGGCCCGTATCCATCTTCTGAATGGTGTTGTCCCAGACCACCACGCGCTTGGATGCGCCGATGCCGGTGACGTAGGCATTCAGCGATTTCAGTTTCTCGCTGGCCTTCATTTCGAACATGCGGCCGGGCGGAATTTCCAGGCCGCCGCGCGCCGTCACTTTTCCGATCGCGGAGACCAGCGCCGGCTGCGTGACGCCCAGGGGCTCGAATTTGAAGAACAGCGGCTCGACCGCTACCGGCTCAATGAACATCAGGAACATCACCATGGGCACAGCCGCCAGCCAGAAGTAGAACCACCAGCGGCGCGGGCTGCGGCGCATCGCGCCATAGAGCACCCAGATGGCGATACCGGCGAGGGCGAAGGTGAGCAGCTCGCCCTTGGTCCAGTCCCAGAACCACGATCCCCAGCCTTGGATGGATTGCTCGAACTTGAGCGAAAGGTGGTGACCATAGAGGGAGACCGGTAGTTCCAGCGCGTCGATCGACAGCAACAGCAGCGGCGCGAAGATGTAGGCCTGCAAAATGCGGCGCCGCGTGGCGGATTCGGCGATGTTCCGCAGGCGCGGGGCAAGGCCCCAGGCCAACAGGGCGACCAGCACCAGGATGCCGTAGGCGGCGGCGATGAAATGCAGCCGGTTGCGGGCGGCCGCATATTCGATGGCTTTAGCCAGCTTGTCCGGCGGGAGCGTGTAGGTCCTGGCGGTTAAGAGCGTCTTGGTGAAGAACAGGGCTGGAAACATATTTCTCCTTTTCCCCAGACGGTCTGGCGGCCGACGCCGGTCCACTGGCTGGCGTGCAGGTAGGGCAGGAACTCGCCCAGATCGCCATCATACTCGGCTTGTCCGGTGAAGCCGCCGAGCGGATGGGTTTGGCCGGTGCGGCTGGAGCGGCGTTCGGCCGCGTGCCAGGTGAGCTCGCAGCGCGAGAGGGTTACGCGGGCCGCGCGTTCACCCATGGCCCGGAAATCGATGTCGAGGGGACCGGATCCATAAAGGGCGCGCAGGGTGCTGATGCGGTCGCGGAGGCGGGCGAAGAGGATGGGGAATTCGGGGCGGACGGCGCCCTTCAATTCGGTCGGGGTGACGAATCGCACTTGGATGGAGGCGGCGTGAACAGGCGGAGGCGCGAGGTCGATCGCGATATTCTCCTGATCGATTGAGATCAGTTCAATACGGGCTCGTCCAGGTCCCAAGCCTTGTTCGGCGAGGCGGGAGAAGGCTGCGACGAATAGCGGCCGACGGTCGCTCGCAAGGTCGAACAGGTGCACGTCGAAGTGGAATGCCGCGCCCGGCAGGAAGGTCCGGCCGTCAAGCTGCGCGGCGCGGATCACGAAGGGACGCGGCGGATTGGCGAGGCCGCTGGGTCCGCCAGCCGCTTTCGGCTCGAAGATGCCCGCGTATTCCGTGGGGCTGGCGGTTTCGCGCAGCATCATGCCCAACGCGCCGCGCAGGGTGTTGCCAGCTTTGCCTCGGGGAACGTAAAGCGATTCGACGGCACGGAAGTGGAAGCGCAGCCGGATCAATTCGAAGGTCACGGTGTAAGCCAAGACGGGTTTAGGGCACACGGAGGGCACACCTAGGCTTCGCCTATCCGGCCGAGGCCGCGGCCGCCGTGTCGTAGAATCCTTTGCCAGCCGCGGCCAGGCGCTCCAGCAAGGGCGCGGGCTGCCAGTGATCGCCCAGGCGCGCGCGATACTCATTCACTTTGGCGAGCACGTGCGCCAGGCCGAGCGAATCGGCGTAGGCCATGGGCCCGCCGCGATGCCGCGGGTAGCCGAAACCGTATGCGTAGATCACATCAATATCGCCGGGACGGATGGCGATGTGTTCGTCGAGCACGTTGGCACCTTCATTGGCCAGCGCCACCATGATGCGCGAGAGAATCTCGTCATCGGAGACGGGTTGCCGGGTGATACCGCGCTCGCCCGCGGCCTTCTCCGCCAGCTCTTCAATCAGCGGATCGGGAATCGGCGTGCGGCTGCCGGCTTCATAACGATACCATCCCGCGCCGGTCTTCTGGCCGAAGCGGCCCATTTCGTAGAGCCAGTCGGGCACGGGCGATTCCGGCCCTTCGGCGCGGCTGGCGCCGATCGAGCGCATATACTGGCGGATGCGCGCGCCGACGTCGATGCCCGCGATATCCTGCATGCCGAAGGGACCCACAGGCATGCCGAAGCTGGTTAGCACCTGATCGATTTGGGGGACGCCGGCGCCTTCCTCCAGCAGCAGGTAGCCTTCGCGCATGTAGTAAGCGAGCATGCGGTTGGCGACGAAGCCGAAACAGTTGCCCACCACTACGCCCACCTTGTTCAGCTTCTTCGAGAGCTTCAGCGACGTGGCGATGGTCTGGTTACTGGATTCGCGCCCGCGCACGATTTCCATCAGCTTCATGACGTTGGCGGGGCTGAAGAAGTGGTGGCCGATGACGTTGGCCGGACGGCCGCTCGACTGCGCGAATTGATCGATATCCAGCGTGGAAGTGTTGGACGCCAGCACGCAATCGGGCCTGGTGACGCGGCCGAGATCGGCGAAGACGGACTTCTTCAGATCCAGGTTTTCGAAGACGGCTTCGACCACGATATCGACCTGGTTAAAACCGTCGTAGGTGAGGGTGGGGCGGATCAGGGACATGACGCGATCCACCTGCTCGGGCGTCATCTTGCCTTTGGAAGCGGAGATATCGTAGTTGCGGCGGATGGTGGCGAGGCCGCGGTCGAGGGCCGCCTGGTCGGATTCCTTGAGCAGCACGGGGATGCCGGCGTTGGCGTAATTCATGGCGATGCCGCCGCCCATGGTGCCGGCGCCGACCACTGCCGCAGCGCGTATTTCAGTGGTGGGGGTGTCTTTGGGGACGCCGGGAACTTTGGCGGCTTCACGCTCGGCGAAGAACAGGCGGATCAGGTTGCGGGATTCGGCGGAGAGCACGCAATCGGCGAACAGCTCGATTTCGCGCGCGGAGCCGGCGTCGAAGCCTCCCTGGACACCGGCCGCGATGGCGTCGACGGCAGCGTAGGGCGCGTGCGCGCCGCGGGCGGTCTTCTTCAGGCTGGCGCGCGCCGAGTCGATTACGGTGGCGGCGATGGCGTAATCGGCGATTTTGGTTTCCTGCTCGCGGACTTTGCGCGCTTCACCGGCGGCGGCCTTGGCGCGCGCGAAGGCGATGGCGCCCGCGAGCAGGTCGCCATCCACAATGTGATCGACGATGCCTTCGGCCAGCGCGCGCTTTGCGCCGATATGCTGGCCCAGTGTGCAGAGTTCCACGGCGGTGGCCACGCCGCACAAGCGCGGTAGACGCTGCGTTCCGCCGGCGCCGGGAATGATTCCGAGCAACACTTCGGGCTGACCAACCTTGGCGCTGGGCCCGGCCACGCGATAGTGGCAGGCCATGGCGAACTCCAGACCGCCGCCCAGCGCGGTGCCATGGATGGCGCAAACGACCGGCTTGGGACAGTCTTCGATGCGGCGCAAAAGCGCGTGTACGCGGTGCGAACTGTCGATGGAAACGTCACGGTTCGGGATGGTGCCGAAGACCTTGATATCGGCGCCGGCGATAAAGGTGTTGCCCGCACCGATCAGCACGATGGCTTTCGCGGCCGGGTCGGCGGCGGCGCGCGCGATGCTCGCGTCGATGCCTTCGGGCACGCCGGGGCTGAGAGCGTTTACGGGCGGATTGTTTATGGTGACGATGGCAACGTCGTCTTGCACGGTGTATTGGACTAGTTCTGGCATGGGATGATCCGATCCATTATGGCACTGGCGGGGACGGCTTGGCCTGGATCAGCTTCAACTCGGCGCGCTCCCGGCTGCCTCGCGAATGTGGACCGAAAGAGCGCGATCCTCAGCCGGCTTTAATACCTCCGGGTCCATGTAATCTTCGGGTTCCTGCTCCCAGGCAAAGAGCTTATAATCGCCAGGCTCGATGCTCTTGAGGACGAAGCGGCCGTATTGGTCTGTGGTGACATCTTTATATGCAGGCACCAGCAGCACGGTCGCCCCGGGCGCAGGCTGCTGTTTGGCGTCGCGCGCCACTCCCTCGATCTGGCCCGCTCCCGCCGAGACCGTAATGACCAGCGGGCCGCCGGCATCATGCGTGGCATCGATGCCGGACTCTTTCACTTCCGCATCGCCCATCCGGACTGACTCGACATAGTAGCCTTCTGGCAAGCCACCAACCACAACCTCGTAGGAATCCGCGCCCACATTTCCAAGCGTGAAGCTTCCGTCCTCTTTCGCCTTGCCGGACGCGGGGCCGAAGTGCATCCCGTTCCCATTGGCGTCGCGCAGGCCGACTTCGATTTGCGCCAGGTTCGTGGGCGGCGGGCCTTCGAAAACGAGGCATCCCGGCAGCGAGTCTCCCGCTTCCAGGGTGAGCACCAAATTGTCTATGTCGTTGCTTCCTACATCAAGCCGCTGGTGTGCGGTGATATCGTGGTTGCCATCCATCATGATCGCGCTCAGGGAGTAAGATCCCGGAACAATGTTGGTCAGCTCGAACTTACCATCCGGGTCGTCGATATCCGCGCGGCGCCGGAGAGTCCACCGGGCATAGACGCCGCTGCCACGGGGGGCGAGAGCGAGCATGACCGGCCTCCGGCCCGCATCGGCTGGGTACTGCATGCGACCTCGAACGTGAACGGCGTGAATTCTGAAAAAAGCGAAGTCAATGCCATGAATCTGGGCGCCAGCCTTCAGTTCGACAGCGACGGCCTTATTCACGTCCGTGGTTCCCGGATAATAGGTGGGCGCGAAGGCTTCCGGCGCCTTGCCGGCGGAACGCCCCTGGCTCTGCGCTTCCATCCAGGGCAAGGGGCGGGTAGCTTGAATATAGTAACGGCCCGGAGACAAGCCATAGAGACGGTACTCGCTGAGGTCGTTCGTCTTATCCCCGCCGTCGCCGGGCCAAAGCTCTTTCTTGCGGGATCCCTGGGCGTAGCGCCAGGACGACACGTTCACGCCCGCTAGCGGCTCGCCGTCTTCATCCAGAATGCGGCCGGTGACGACCGCGTTCGGAGTGAGGCGAACGATAATCCCGCTCAAGCGCTGGCCGGCATCAAGGGAGAGGGTGGGCCCGTAAGCCCCATTGCCGAATCCGGGACGTTGCGCCGATAAGTCGTACTTGCCAGGCTCGATATCTTTCATGGCGAAGGTCGTCGCTCCGAGTAATGTAAACAGGACGCGAATCCTCTACGCCTGCCGGATTGTCCTGGTGGTGGCTAAGCTCCAGCTTGGCATTGCGAACCGGCTCTCCGTTTGCGGCATTCAGGATCCGGACTTTCTGCGCCCGGTCGAGGACCGCGGACAATCCATCGGCATTCACCAGGGCAGCCGGGAGGGCGTGCAGCTCGGCTTGATCCCATGAAACTCGTCACATGCCTGCTCTTCACGGCTCTCCTGGTCACCGCTCAGCAGGGCGATCAGTGCGTCATAGCAAACCGCGCCGCGTGGCAATGCGGATGGTTGTCACCTGATATCCGCCGGCTTGATCGTTCGCTTTGCCCGGCGTAACATCTGGAGTGTTTCTTGAACCTGTGCCTGGTAGCGGGCGCGGTCCAATTTCAGAAAAAAGGTGACGGCGCGCACCTTTGGCTTTGGCGAGGGGTGCGCCGGATCGTCGGCCGCCCAAGCCAGCGACGCACCGGAAAGCAGGGCGCTACCTAAGAACTGCCGTCGATTCATGGTTCCCTCCCAAGCTCGATTATCGCCGCGCGCAGCCGCGCATGGCGCTCGATCAGGTGCAGATAGCGCGCTTCGTCAGGGCCGCTTTTCGCGCGCACGATGGCCTCGACCGCGGCTCGCTCCGCGGCGCCCCAACCGCCGGCGATACGCCGCAAGACGGAATCGTTCGTGGGCATGCCGGCGCATCTTAAGCCGAGGCTGCGTACACGGAATCGATCCCAAGCGCCATGTTCGGCATCCGCGCATTCGTATAGCAAGTACGAGCGGGCCAGCTTCCCGAGCGTCCGCCGCGAACTGCGGTAGCCGGGCGTGCGGCGCATGCGGTCTTCTTCGCGCTCCACAAGCTGCGCGACCGCCGCATCCAGCGGACGGAAGCCCAACTTGCGATAGAACCAGAACGCGCCCGAGTCCAGCGCCTCGTCGTTCTCCAGCCCCACCTGATAAGGGTCCACGGAGAAGCAGCGGGCGCCCAGAGTCTGCCGGAACAGACGCAGCAGGCGCGCGTAGAGCCATGCCGACTCGCCCTCGCGGAACGTGTAATAAAGGTTGAAGCCCACTTCGGCGCGCTCACACAGCGACAGCACTTCCAAGTAACCGGCGGGCACACCGTTCTTGAAGAACATCCCGGCAAGATAGGCGCGCAGAGGCAGACGCCACTCCGGCGGCACGCCGAAGAAGACGATCTCGACGCCGCGGCCGGCAGACGCGCGGAAGACCCGCTGCGCGTCCGGATGGGTGAAGCCATATAGCTCGCGGTAGCGCATGGCGGAGGTATCCAGAATCAGATCGAGCATCTTCCGGGCCGCTGGCTTTGAAAGCTGCGTCACTGGCAGGGGCGGGCCTGCGAGCTCCGTCTCGAGCGAGATGCCGGCGCGCCGCAACAGCGGTTCGCGGTGGAAATACGGCTGGCGCACCGGAAGGCGCATCCGTGAGCGGCTGACGCGCGGCGTGATGCGCCACAGCAGCAGCAGCTCCAGTGAGTCGTAGAGATCCGCACGGTCGCGCGCGCTTAGGGATAGCCCGGCGATGCGTCCGAGCAGCCAGCCCAGAGCGCTCGACCCTGGCGGGCGCGAGGCATCCATCCACGCGCGGAACGGGACGTGCGCCTCCACCGGCCAATCCTCTGCGACCAGAGGCACCCAGCGCCGCAGCACGGGGCCAAGATTCTCCGCCTGGACGTAGTTTTCCCAATCGATTTCGATATGGCGGGGATAGCGCGCGTGCAGCTGCGTGGCCACCTCATAACTGAAGACCGCCGAAAACGATGTGCCCGCGATGCCCGAGACCGCGGGGTCTTCGAATGGGGATGGGTCGCTCAATCCGGCGACGCGCTGCGCGAACGAGAAGAGCGCGGCGTCCGCCAGCCGCAGGACCTCCGCATCGGCCGGATAGGCTCGCAGAAACAGCAGGCACTCGTGCAGGCGGATCAGCGAGTCGGCATCGGGAAAGCAGTGGCCGGAGATATCGATCAGCAGTTGGTGAAGCTTTCGCAGGTCCGGCGCGCCAAACCGGGTCTTCCATGCTTCGAGGCGGGCGAGCAAATCCGTGGGCACTCGTTTGAGCTTATTACAGAGCCGGACCGGGCGGGCAGTCCGCGCGCTCTCTGCGGGGATTGCAAGCGAATCCACATGCGCGTCTTATTTCGTGGTCGAACATGAGGGCCAGGCCTCGGGGTTTGCGCTCCTCTGCGGCCTGGACTCCGGCAATCGCAGTATCGAGCTCAAACGGGTTGCGGTTTGGCCCCCCGGTAAAGGCATCGGGCGCGAAGCATTGCGGCAGATCGTGGAAAGGTGGTGTATCGCTCAATCGCTGGTGGCGTGCGACATCGCCGATAAATATAAATCGCCGATAGACCGAAGCGTAGTGCCGCCGATCATCCTTCCGCGCCCGGCTATGGCGTCAGTCATTGCGAAGAGCTGGTCGCCGTGCTCGTCGAACAAGCGGTGGCGCCCCCGGTTGGATTTCTGATCGCTTTCTCGTACCCCGTGCTCCAGATCGGTTGGTTCGTGCTTACCCAAATAGGGCTCCGTGGTTGGGCAGCGGCGCTTAGCACTATTGCCCAGCTGCTGCCGTAGCCGTGCGAAACAAGAGGCGTAACTTGTTGGCAACGAATCCCAGGGCACCGTCTCTTCCTCCGAGCGGAACATCGCCTCCTCGCCCGCGGTACCAGCCTCGCACTCGGAACTCCCGCCACTTGATTCCATTGACCTGGCTCACCTTGCAAAGGACTCACAATCCGCGCAGCGGCCAGCAAGGGCTGTTCGCCTTCGATGACGTCTTCGCGAAGCTCACCTGTGTACCTGAGCCGCCACGGGAAAAGCAGGACCAGCCGTCGCTCGGGGCAAGCTCGGTATGACTGGTTTGTCAAGACATCTGTGGCATTGCGATGGTGGACGATTCCCAGGCGGCCATGGCGAAGTTGTTAGGGCGTGACACCATCCGGCGGCGGAGTACTCAATTCCGCGAGCGCGCGCTCGCGGAATCGTTGAAGCCTGCATCGCCGGCAGGAATATTTAGCAAGATGCCTGGATTAGCCGGCACGAGAAACTCGGTATTCTGCCGATTCCGCCGCTGCCGCGGCGCCGGTTTCCAGACGGTAGTTTGGGGCCCGAAGCTGGAGGCTCCTTCGAACGATAGAATTTCATGGCAGCGGTCGTGGGGCAGTCAACGAGATGACGAGATTTCGTGAACAAATGATCGCAAGCTGCCCTCTGCCGGGCAAGCTTCCTGCATGCCACCAATTGGCCACGCGGTTCACCGCCCGGCCCGTGGCATAACCGGCGTTCGCTGAACTAGCCGCGGTGATTTCCGCGATTGACTCGGGCTTGAGGATGTTGCGGCTGGCCGAATGCCCGGGAACGTTGTGCGAATCCATCCGGCGCACGTTCATGCCATACGGATTCTGCGCTTCGGCGTCCGGCATTCACCGCGATGGTGGCGGGAACGGACGGCAATCTGTACGGCACGATTGCCGGAAACGGGACGCGCTACGGTTCTGTCTTTAAGGTTACCCCGTCCAGCGGATCCTACTAGACTGCCGTCAATTTTAATTTCCCAAGTGGCGAGGGAATGCCCTCCGGCCTCACCGCGGCCCCCGACGGCACTTTCTACGGGATCGCTATTGGAACAATCCCCGCTTTCCCGTTTCGCTACACGCCATCCACCGGAGATTTAACGATGGTTGCGCTGAATTTCCCGACGTTTAATACCTTCTTTCGCTCTTCACCGGTGTCCGGGTTGACCTTTGGTCCAAACGGTAACTTCTATGGTCTGTATGCGATTTACGCGACGGCCGGTACCGGGCTCTTGGAGGTTGAACCAGACGGCAATAATTTGCAGGTTTTTCCTCTGTACGACTCCATTACCGGTGGCGGTTCCCCCGACGGGTTGTTGCTGGCCAGCGATGGCACTTCTGGATAGCCAATTACTCCTGCAACGACATCATGACGGTTTCGCCCACCGACGGGTCGCTGCTGCAGACACTTTCACCTTTCTCCCGGTCATCATCGGTCGGAGGGTTTCCTGTAGAGCTTATCCAGGCGAAGGACGGGACCCTATGGGGGTCCACCTATCAGTATGGTACGGCCTCCACAGGTCAGTTCGCCGACGGCACGGTATTCAGCCTGAACGCGGGCTCGCCGCGGCGGTAGGGAGTGATTCGGCCGAAAGACGAGGGCTGCTGGCACTCCTGTCTCGTTTGTCTCGTATCGATTACATGGCGTGACGCTGTCCGGATACCGCTTGGCCGACCACATTAGGAGTCAGTCGCCGTTCGCCACTCTTTTGCGACCGGGAGAGTGAAGAGTGCGCTGGCGGCGTGGTTGCGTACCAATCGCGTTGCGCTAGGGACATCGGGTCGGCCTTGGGTGATGAATGCGGAGCAAGCGGGAACTGTAGTATTCGGGATCGGCGAACTTTCCTGGAAGACCCGCTCCCAACGCGCATTGCTAACTTCGACTTTGCTTATGGCTGCTCTCGGCTATCTCTTGATCAATCGCCGCCCCCCTGCCGCAATGTTACTCACGTCGAGCTTATGATAAAGATACTCGCGGAGTTGCTGTCAGCGTTAACCATGACGTTGGCTGCATCCAATACTGTCTATCCGGCACCAGTGTTTAGATCTTCGGTAGCGACGAAAGCGAAACTCCAGGAAGCCATGTGTTTGAGAAACCAATCATACTGGCTCGGAGTTGCGTTGGTACCGTTTCCCCAAGCACAAGTAGGGAGCAATACAAATTTCGTTTAAATGAAGGTCCGATTCGTCACTACTATGGTATTGCGAGATTGCCGACCGTTTCACGCGAGCCGGGCCGGCTGCGAGCCCGCCCTACGGCTATGCAACAATGGACGATGATACGAACCGTCCTAACTCTCCTGCTTTTGGCCGCCGCCAGCCTGCGAGCTGACGGTCCGGTATACGTGGCGTTGTGGTTCGATACCGAGGACTACATCGAGCCGGCTGCCGACGATGCCGCCCTGCGCATTGCGCGCGACCTGACGGGCCTGGGCGTGCGCGCCACGTTCAAAATCGTGGGCGAGAAGGCACGCGTGCTGGAACAGCGCGGGCGGTGGGACGTGGTGCGGGCTTTAGCGCTGCACGATATCGGCTATCACTCTAACTTCCACAGCGTGCAGCCCACACCGGCGCTCTATCTGCGGGACCTCGGCTATGTGGAGGGCGCGGCGGAGTTCGAGCGACGGGAGGGTGCTGGCGCGCTGGATCTGGCGCGCATCTTCGGCGTGCGGCCGAGTTGTTATGGACAGCCGGGCAATTCCTGGGCACCACAGGCTAATGCCGCTCTGCGGCGCATGGGGATTCCGGTTTATCTGGATGAGGGCTCGCAAGTGGGGCTGAACGACCAGCCGTTCTGGTACGGCGGATTGCTGCACGTTTACAACATGGGAAGATTCCAGTTGCGTGCGCCGCTCGACGGGGACGAGCCAGCCGCGAAGACCACCGAGCGTTTCGACCGCGCGGCCGGCGAACTTGCGGCGCAGGGCGGCGGCGTGATCAGCATCTACTATCATCCGACCGAATTCGTCACGACGGAGTTTTGGGACGCCATGAATTTTGCCAAGGGGGCCAACCCCGAGCGCACAGCGTGGCACCGTCCGCGGCGGCGGACCGAAGCTGAGTCGGAGCGGTGCTATAAGATTCTCAACGACTATGTGGCGCATGCGAAGGACGTGCCGGGCGTGCGCTTTGTGACCGCGCGCGAACTTCTGCAGCTTTACGGGAGCGCCGCGCAGGGGACCGCGGAACGCGCCCGCATTGCTGCGCATATGTCCGCGCGACAGACGTTTCTGGCGGCCGAGGACGTGACGCTCTCGGCGGCCGATATGCTGCTTCGCCTGCTGGGTATGCAGCCGGAAGTGGTGGATGGACCGGCGACGCGCATGGCCAGCAGCCTGGAACGCACCAGCATTCCGCGGGCGGCTTTCGAGCGGGCCAAGACGGATGCAGTGTCGTTCATCCGTGCGAACCAACGACTGCCGGCGGCGGTCTGGATCGGGGCGGACAAGCTCTCGATCGGCGACTTCGCGGCCACCCTGGCGGGCGACGATGAGACAGCCGCCGAGATCGTAGTGCGGCGGGCCAACCTGGAATTCGAGAAGTATTTCTCTAATGAGCCGCGGAAGGCGTTTGATTGGCCGATTCACCCGGAGGGCTTCAGCGCGCCTGAGTTGCTGGAGTTAGGCAAGCTGCAAGGCTGGACGCTGAAGCCGGCGCGACTGAGATGAGTTCGAGGGATGGGAAGCGGTTATCGCGCTCCATCGCGCCGGCGGCTGATCAGGTGAAAGTCGAGGAATACGCCGCGGTACTCATGATCTGCCACGGCGTGCAGGTGCTGGCTGCCGCGGGGCTAACGGCGGGCAAACGGCTGACCCGGTATGAGCACGTGCGCGTGGAAGCGGAGCAGGCTGGGGCAACGCATGTTAGCGATCGAACCGTGTGCCGAATGCGGCACACCGGCGGCCTGCGAGGCCGCAGCAGGCTACGAGCCTGGCTACGAGCCTGCCCCACGTTACAAGATGATATATTATGACCCTGCTATGCGAAACTTTTCGGTTTGGCTGCTTTCGGCGGGGGTGCTCTGCGCGCAGGTGGATTTCAGCGCGCTCAAGGAACTGAAGTACCGCAATATCGGCCCATTCCGCGGGGGGCGGGCCGTGGCCGTAGCGGGCGTCACATCGCAGCCCTCCACCTACTATTTCGGCGCCACCGGCGGCGGCATCTGGAAGAGCACGGATAGCGGCGCGGCCTGGGTCCCGGTGTCCGACGGCCAACTGAAGAGCGGATCGGTGGGCGCGCTGGCGGTATCGGAATCGGACCCCAACGTGATCTACGCGGGCATGGGCGAAGCGTGCGTGCGCGGCAATGCGGCCAATGGCGACGGCGTCTACAAATCCGTCGATAGCGGAAAAACATGGAAACACATGGGCCTGGCCGATAGCTATCACATCGGGCGCATCGTGATCCATCCGCGCAATCCAGACATAGTGTTCGTGGCCGCGCTGGGCCATTTGTTCGGCCCCAACGAGGAGCGCGGCGTGTACCGCTCGACCGACGGGGGCAAGACGTGGCGGAAGTTGCTCTACCGCGATGCGGACACCGGCGCGGTGGACCTGGCCATGGACCCGTCCAATCCGAATCTGATCTATGCCACCCTGTGGCAGATCCGCCGCAAACCGTGGACCTTCGAAAGCGGCGGCAAAGGCAGCGGACTGTTTCAATCCACAGATGGCGGCGATACCTGGGCCGAGATCACGCGCAACGACGGGCTGCCCAAAGGCGTGCTGGGACGCATTGGCGTGGCCATTTCGCCAGCCAACCCCGAGCGCGTGTGGGCCATCATGGAAGCGGCCGAGGGCGGAGTTTACCGCAGCGACGACGGCGGCAAGAAGTGGCAGAAGACCAATTCCGAAAATAGCCTGCGCCAGCGCGCCTGGTATTACTCGCACATCTTCGCGGACCCCAGGAGCGCCGAGACGGTCTACGTGTTGAACACCTCCATGTGGAAGTCCGTGGATGGCGGCCATAAGTTTTCGATGGTCCGCGCGCCGCACGGCGACCGGCACGCGCTATGGATCGCGCCCAACGACGCGGACCGCATGATCGAAAGCGACGATGGCGGCGCCACTGTTTCCACCAACGGGGGCCGCACCTGGTCGAGCGAGGACAACCAGCCCACCGCGCAGTTCTACCGCGTGGCGCTGGATAACGATTATCCTTATCACGTCTACGGCGCGCAGCAGGACAATACCACCGTGCGCATCTCGAGCCGCAGTGACGGGCGCGGTATCGGCGAGCGCGACTGGTATGACGTGGGTGGCGGCGAGAGCGGATGGATCGCGCCCGACCCGCGCAATTCGCAGATCGTCTACGCCGGATCTTACGACGGCTATCTGACCCGGTACGACCACTCCACCGAACAGTTCCGCAATGTCAGCGTCTGGCCGGACAACCCCATGGGTTATGGCGCCGAAGGTATGAAGTACCGTTTCCAGTGGGATTTCCCGCTGCAGTTTTCCGTGCACGATCCAACCAGACTGTGGGCGGGCGGCAACATCCTGTTTGAGACCACTGACGAGGGACGGAGCTGGAAGCCCATCAGCGGCGACCTGACGCGCAACGATCGCAGCAAGCAGGGTCCGGCGGGCGGCGAGATCACCAAGGACAACAGCGGCGTGGAATACTACGATACGATCTTCACGGTGGCGGAGTCGCCGCTCGAGCCAGGCTTGATCTGGGCGGGCTCGGACGACGGCCTGGTTCACGTGACGCGGGACGGCGGCCGGCAGTGGACGAATGTCACGCCGAAAGGGATCCCAGAGTGGATTCAGATTAATTCCATCGAGGCTTCGCCGCACGATGCGCAGACCGCCTTCGTGGCCGCGACCATGTATAAGTGGGACGATTTCCGGCCATACCTGTTCGTCACGCACGATACCGGTAAGACCTGGGCGGCCATCAATCGCGGCATCCCGGACCACTCCTTCACGCGGGTGGTGCGCGAAGATCCCAATCACAAGGGATTGCTGATGGCCGGCACGGAGACCGGCATGTTCGTGTCGTTCAACGGCGGCGGGGATTGGCAAGCGTTTCAGCTGAATCTGCCGGTAGTTCCGATCACCGACCTGGCGTTCCACAAGCGCGAGCAGGAGTTAGTGGTGGGCACGCAAGGGCGTTCGTTCTGGATTCTGGACGATGTGCCGCTGCTTTACCAGTTGCAGGCGGCGGCGATGCCGCCTGGATTGCCGCCTGGATCGAAGGAGCCGGCGCATTTGTTCCAGCCGAAGGACGGGGTGCGCGGCGTGCGCGGCGGTTTTTCGATTCCGTCCAGCACGCCGGTTGGCCAGAACCCCGCGGGCGGCGTGGCGATCTATTATTCGCTGGCCGCGAAGCCTAAGGAGAAGGAGGAGATCAGCCTCGAAATCCTGGACGGGGATGGCAAGCTGGTGAAGAAATATTCGAATGTGGAAAAGAAGGACGAAGGCCCGGGCGATCCTGAAGAAGAGGCGTTTGGGCCGCCCAGGGGCGCGGAGAAGCTGCCGGCCGAAGCCGGTTTGAACCGTTTCGTGTGGAATCTGCGGTACGAAGACTCGACCAAGTTTCCGGGGCTGATCATGTGGGCGGGCAGCGTGACGGGTCCCACGGCGGCGCCCGGCAAGTATACCGCGAAGCTGACTGTGGCCGGGCAAAGCCAAACACAGACGTTCACGGTGCGGCCCGATCCGCGGGTGAAGACGCGGCCCGACGATTATGCCGCGCAACTGGCGCTGGCGCTGCAGCTGCGCGACAAATTGAGCGCGGTTAACCAGGCCGTGGTCGAGATCCGCGAGGCCAAGAAGCAGCTGGCGCGCTACGAGAAGGAAGACAAGGTCAAGGATGCCGCTCAGGCCCTCGATAAGAAGCTGGCCGATATCGAAGAAGCACTTTACCAGACAAAGCTTAAGGCCGGCGAAGACGCCCTCAACTTTCCCATCAAGCTGAACAACAAGCTGGCGGCGCTGAAGGGTGATGTTGAAGAGAGCGACACCGCGCCCACCCGACAGGAGGAGCAGGTTTACGAAGATCTGGCCACGCAATCCAACGCGGAGTTGGAGAAGCTGAAAAAGCTGATGGACGGAGAACTGCCGGCGTTCAACAAACAAGTGCGCGAGGCGAATATTCCGGCGGTGGAGGTAAAGTAGTTTGCGGGGCGGTCGCCCTTACGCCTTCCACTTGTAGAAATAGAACAGCAGCGGGGTCTTACCGTTGTTGACGATACCGTGCAGCCTGCCTCCGGCACAGTACATCATGCTGCCCGGGGCGACTTTGGCGGCTTTGCCTTCGACCGAGATCTCGCCGGTGCCCTCGGTCACGACGATGAACTCTTCTTCGGGATGCTGGTGCGGCGGATGCGGCGACATGCCCGGCTTCAAGCGCAGGCTGCCGGCGGTCATGGACTTCAACTGACCGGTGGGGCCGTCGAAATAGACGCGCTGGTCGCCGAAGGGCTCGCGCGTGAGCGTCGCGTTTCCTTCGTCGACGACAGCATTGGGAATCGTGCCCGCGGTTTCCGCTAGCAGCGCCAGGGCATTCGCTCCCGCGGCCCATTTGAGTACTTCACGGCGATTAGGCATAATGCTGACATTTTAGATGAAGCGGCCATGCGCCCTCAAGCCGGCCCTATGAGCGCACGTTCCAGACGCCCGAAGGCGCCAAGCGCGTCCTAGAATTCTTCGCACCTTACAGCCGCCAGGTGCGCAGCAAGGCGGCCTGAGAAGCCGCCGCAGGCTGCGAGCCTGCCCCACAATTACGTCAGCCAGCCGCGTTTCTGCGTCCATCTGCCGCGCGTGAAATCGGGGAACTTCATTGGCGCGCTGCCCTGCCCGACCGAGGCTTCGCTGAGCGGTCCCGGCGCGCTCCAGGCGGCCGCGTCGTACACATCCAGGTCCGGCGGAAGGCCCTTGCGCATGCAGTCGACCAGCCGGTAAACCATCAGGAAATCCATGCCGCCGTGGCCGCCCAGCTTGCGCGCCAGCTCGCCCTCATGCTTCCAGAGCGGATGCTCGTACTCGTCCTTGAACCTGTCGATGGGGGTGTACTCCTCGGCTTTCGGATCGTCGAAGTAGATGCGCGGAGGATAGTCGCGGAAGATCCCCTTCACGCCCGCGATCAGATTGGTGCGATCGTAGGGATGCGGATTCACCACGTCGTGCTGCAGCGTGACGACCAGGCCGTTGGCGGTCTTGATGAGCGATGTATTCAGATCGCCGCAGATGTACTTTTCCTTCCACTTGGGGCTGTCCTTGGGCACGTGCGTTTCGCGCCAGGCGTCCAGGCCGCGCTCCGGAGAACTCATGGACACCAGGTAGTCGAAGCGGTCGCCCCGGTTGATGCCCATATAGTTGGCGACCGGGCCCAGCCCGTGTGTGGGATAGAGATTCGCGTTGCGGCGGGTGTGCGGGAAGCGGCGCCACAGGCCCTCGCTGCGGTCCTCGAACAGCAGGCGGCGCAGGTCGTGTAGGTAAGCGCCCTCGCCGTAGAGCAGATCGCCGAACAGGCCGGCGCGAATCATGTTCAGCACCATCAGCTCGTTGTAACCGTAGCAGCAGTTCTCCATCATCAGGCAGTGGCGGCGGGTCTTCTCCGAGGTATCCACCAGCTTCCAGCAATCCTCAATGGTGAAGGCGGCAGGCACCTCCACGAAGGCGTGCTTGCCGCTGTTCATGGCCGCCAGGGCCATGGGGACGTGCCAGTCCCAGGGCGAGGCCATGTAGGCAAAATCGACGTCGTCGCGTTTCAGGAGGTTTTCGAAATCGCGCTCACCGTTGGCGTATACGGCGGGCGGATGCTGGCCGGCGCGCTCCACTGTGGCCTGCGCGTGCAAAGCGGCGTCCTTGACCACGTCGCACACGGCGGTCACCGTCAGGCCTTCCACGCCGAGGTATTCTTTCAGCATGCTGGAGCCGCGCTCGCCGCATCCGATGAGCCCCATGCGCACGTTGTCGCGCGCCTCAAAGGGCATGCCGATCACGGAGAGCGGGCCGCCCTGAGGCGCCGCTGCGGCGGTCTGGCTGAGGAGCACGGCGCCGGTTCCGGCTACCGCGCCGCGAAGCAGGTCACGGCGGGAAAAGGGGAATTTTGGCTGGTCTGATTGCATTCCCCTATCTTAAGCGCTAGCGGGCAAAAGCGGGTCCTGGAGGACACACTCAGAAGATGAAGCTCAGGCCGCCGCGGAACATGCGTGGATTTTCCATCAGGACCAACGAAGAGCCGTCCACCGTAGAGAGTGGCAGATAGCCTTGTTGCATGAGATTGCGGAGATCGACGGTAGCTTCCATACGCCACGGAAGGCCGGAGAGAACTGGAATGGCCTGGCGGACATAGACATTCAGTCCCGGTTGGGGACGCAGGCTGCCGGTTGCGTATATCGGCTCGGGCACGCTAAAGCGGCTGTCGGCTACCTGGTAGCTGGCCACGACACGCGTGCCGGTGTGCGGGCTGCACGCGGCCACCCGCATGGTTACCGATTGTTCCCGACCGGAGTGAATCATAGCCCGCAGCTCGGCGGGATCGCCGCTCACCGGATCGTCGCGATCCGCCGTGAGAGCCCCTGTCGAACCGTACATTACCGTGGCGCTGAGGTTGTCGCCTACGTTCTGGGTGGCCGAAGCGACATAGCCCATGCTCGAAAAATTGCCGGCGTTAAACATTGCCGTGCCCGAGAAGAAGTCCGGCAGGATATCTCCGACCGGCAGGAATCCATCGGGCGCGGCGATAGTGAGGGCCAGGTTCGAGATCGACTCATGGTAAGTACTGACGGCGAACTTGCGGGAGCCTATAGTGCGGGAATAGCCAGCCTCGACGTCTTGGCCCCGCTGCACGTCGGCGCGTGCGGCGCGCAACGACAGCAGGGGAAACAGCGCCAGCGTGCCGATCTCGCGCTGCAGCGGATCGTCTGTACCGTTGGGCGCGCCTAAATCCGGGCGGGCGTTACCGGAAGTGTAGGCGACCTCGATGTCGCCGGCATTTCCCAACGAATAGACGAAGCGGGCGTAGGGGCTGAAGTAACTGAGATGCTGGTTGAAAGAAACGGAGTCGAAGGCCATGCCGTACTGCGCGGTGAGATTGTCGCCGATGCGGGAATGGTCGTCGAAATTGACCGTCATGCTGCGCAGCATGGGAACGTCGCCTTCCGGGCCGAATATAGCGATACCCATCTGGTCGGGCAGGAACAATTCGCGCATGGTGACGGACACCTCCGGGCTGTCCGACCCCACCGTGCGGCTGAAGGTGCTTCGGAAAGCGGCCGAGGGGATGCCCGATTGTACGCCGGAGCCGACATTGCCGGCAAATTCAAACCGGTTGCTGCCAAACAGCGAAGTAGCCAAGGCGAAGGCCGTGCCCATATCGGCGCTGCTGCCGAAGCCCGCCACCGGGGTTCCGTCGCCAGCGGAAAACATGAGCAGGCCGCGCGTATCGGAGAAAACCGTGCGATGCGGCTTGACTTCGTCCGGCGGGTCCTGCTGGGCAGCCTGCACGGGCAGCAGGCGCATTACGGGGCGGGTGGAACCGGCGGTGCGCAATACCCATTTCCAATCGTCGCCCATGAAGGCCGGGTGTTCGGAAGGATAGACCAGATGGATGGAACTGAACAGGGCCGCCAAGCTTACATTCAGCACGCTGCGCATGCCCGGCTGAACCAGGATGTTGTTCTTGATGGCCGGCACGAAACTGGCCAGCGTAACGCGGATGGAATAGATATCGGGAAGCAGACCCGCAAAAACGAAGTTGCCCTTCTCGTCGGTGAATACCTTGCGGGAAAGGCCATCCTGCTGGTTAAATAGCATGACCAGGGCGCCCATCTGCGGGATACCATCGCCACTCGAGACCGAACCGCCAATCGCGCCGGACAGCCTGACTGACACCGCGGCGGAAGCCGGGCCGGCCGCCGCCAGGCACACCAGTCCGAAAACCACGCTGGAGACCGAGATGTGCGTCCTCGTAGTCATCGTCCGGGGCTATACCCCTCTTGTTATGTTACCGTGAACTGCGCTGTCGGCGTCAGGGTTTGGTTCCGGTTTCTGTCGGTGATCTTCAACTTCAGCGTGTATTGCCCCGGCTGCAATTTCTGCAAAGGCAGCAGCTTTTCCACGGTCACCTGTGAGGCGGAAGCGCCCGGCAGACTGGCAATATCCTCAGTAAACTCGAAGATCTTCTCGTTGCTGCCGGTCTTCACCACCTGGTATTCGATCTGCCCGCTGGGCTTGTTGGTCTTCTCGTCGGGCCCGAAATTGTACAGCTTTAGGAAGATGCCCATCTTCTCTTCGCGCGTGAAGCTTTCGGTCACCCGCGGACGCACTTTGCTGGTGCCGATCACGAACTGGCCCACGCCGATGCTGCGCGTGGGCACCTTTTCGATCAGGTCCGCCAGTATGATGGTGCTGGACATCAGCTTTTCGTCGTCCACGTGCGGCACATTCAGGGCAGTCTCGTAATTGTTCATGTTGCCGCCCACGATGTCCTTCACCACCACATTCAGGCGATAGGTGCCGGGCGGCAGCGGAATCGATTTCTGGTAGATCGAGGACTTCGCGGCGTAAGCCTGCAGCATCTCGTTGGGGCAATCCACCGTGACGGTGTCCTCGAAGGTTTGCACGATGCGCCGGGTCATGGTGGTGACGCGTCCAAATACGTTGACCGCGGCCTTCTGCACTCCGTCCTTAGCCTGGAACTGCATGTCCTTGTTGTCGAACTGCAGGGTCACGTAAGTGAGCACCGAAGCCTCGGTGAGCGGGAAGAAATCGGCGCGGACCTTCATGGGCAGAATATTGAAAGTGATCTTGCTGGTGACCGCGTCTTCCAGATCCTTGAACTTCACGGCCGGCGGCTTTTGCAGTTTCGCAAACTGCTCCAGACGATTGAACTCCATCATGCTTTCCGACGAGCCGCCGAACGCCTGGCCCAAGTGCGTGCCGTCCGTATTCTGAAAGCGCTGGGTCTTGGTGGAAAGGCCCATCTGCTCCATCAGCGTGAGACCGGCGCCGGGAACATAAGTGAGGGCGTCCTTCTCGGACGGGTCCATGGTCATGTGATATTCTCCCGACATGGTGGGGTCCACGAACTCGATGATGATGTTGGTGCCGATGCCTTCCAAGTAGCGGTAGCGCCATTGCTCGAAGGGGTAGGTAGAGGTTTCACCGCCGCCCTCTTCCATGGGTCGCTCGTAGGTGCCGCCGGAGGGATGCGACTCGATTTCATCGGGCGGGCCGTAGATGATGTAAATGCGCCCGCGATCGGTCTTCCAGCCGGGGATTCCGGAAGCGTAATGGTCGTTGGTGTAGGCGATGCGGCGGTAGTGCTCTTCCTTGAACTCGTTCTCTTCGGTATCCGGCGTGGGGTCGCGCCGCAGCCAGAACTGTTCGATGAACTGTTCGCGCTCTTCGTCGGTGGCGAGGCGTTTGAAGGCGGTCTTCTCCTCATCGGTGATGATGTAGACTACGTCTTCGTTCAACCATTTCTTGTACGGGGTTTCCAGCTCTTTGCGCAGTTTTTCAGCCTTCTTGCGCTTTTCTTTGTCGGTCAGTGGTTTGGCGATGGTTTCGCGCGCGGGGGCGGCATCGGTCTTCTGATCCTTCTGATCGTCTTTTGGAGCCGGTGTCTGATCCTGGCAAACCGCATACCCGGCCAGCATCAAACCGAGGGGAATACAGGGCAACAAACCGCTTTTTGCGAACATACGCACCTCTCCCGGAACAGGGCCTTTTCGTTAATCAATTGTACGGCTTCATTTTAACACCGTCAAGCTGGGCTGTGGCGGCACACTGGGCGGGGGGTCCACGCCGGGGGACCGACGACTGCCGGTCAGTTAGCCGCTTGCAGGGTCGAAAGGGGTGGGTCTGGAGACCCGCCGCAGGCGTGGACGCCTGCCCCACAGTCCCAGCGGGCAGCGGAGACAAGCGCCGCGGTGCGGGACAAGGGCGCAGTGTGCTCGGAAAGCAGGGCGCGCGCGGAATTGGCCGTTTCGCGAGCTTCCCGCAGCCGTCCGGCAAGCCCATAGGCGTCGCTCAACAACGCCGTGACCAGAATGCGGGCCGACCGGTTGCCGCCGCCGTCCAGGAAGGCCAGCGTGCCGCGAGCCACGTCCACCGCTTCGTCGTAACGCTCCTGGCCGATCAGAAGCTGGAGGCGCGCCACCTGATAATCGAAGTCCCTGGACGTATCGTCGAAGTCGCGGCGGGCTTCCAAGTCGTTACTGGCCTCGGCCAATCGGCCGAGAGCGCGATTCAGGTTGGCGTGCGCGATGCGCCACAGGCGCGGGACATCCGCGCTCAAGTGGAACTTCCGGATGGCTTGCCGGACGCGCTCGAGGATCGCCGCAGAGCCCGACAAGTCGCCGCGCAGAAACAAGGCCCGCGCTTCGAGGATGCGGGACATGGCCTCAGTGACCCTATCGCCGCCGGCCGCAGCATCTTGCGCGGCTTGCCCGGCTAGAATGACGGCGCGGTCCAGCTGGCCCTGCGCCAGCGCGAGCTCCACCATGTCCTGGCGCACACCAGCCGTGCGTTGGCCGCTGTGCTGCGCGGTCAGCAACGCGTCCACAAAGGCCGCATTGGAACCGGCGAAGTCGTCCATCAGCATCAGCGCGTATCCCTCGCCGTCGAGCAACTCCGTAATCTCTTTGACCGATCCCATCTTGCGCGCCAGCGGCAGGGCGGCGCGATAGGCGGCCAGCGCCACAGCCGGGCGCATCCGGGAGATTTCGGCGTTGGCCTGAATGCGCAACGCGCGGATGACGCACGCATCGTCGCCAAGTTCGGCGCAAATCCGGCGGGCTTCATCGCGCGGAGCGGCGGCGGCGGCACCCTGGTTCGTAGACATGAGCAACCCGGCTTCAATGAGGCGCGCACGGGCGTAAGTCTCGCGCTGACCCAGCCCGCGGGCAAGCGCCTCGGCTTGACGCACGGGATTCAACGCGCCCAGATAGTCGCCCGTGCCGACCCTGCAATACGCCTCGACGATGGCTAACTGCGCGCCGGACGCTGGTTTCGCGCGCGCGATGGTGGCGAGGCAGTCCGATGGCCGGCCGGACGCGAGTTGCTCCTGCGCGAGGCTGCGCCGATATTGCGGACGCTGGGGGTACAGCCGGGCCAACTCGCCGAACGCCGCGGCAGCTGCCTGATGATCTCCCGAGGCGGAACGGAAGATGGCTTCGACTTCGAGTTCCCCGGTGTGGGACAGGCGGCCGCCGGCGGATTCCGCCTTTCGCGCTTCGTCCAAGGCGAGGGCGTTGTAGCCCAGAGCCAACAGATCGGCGGCCAGGCGGGCGTGCATCATGGGGTCGGCCGGGGCGCGTGATACCGCGCTTTCGAGCAGGGGCCGCGCAGCGACAAAATCGCCGGACAACAGCTTCTCCGTACCGGCGCGGTAGAGATCCGCCGGGTCCCCTGAGAGCCCCGAGATGGCAGGCGCGGCGGGCTTGGTTGCCACATCGAACCCGGGAGGTTTCCACCAGCCGGCGGCGCGGTAGCCGGTGGCGATGGCGGCCACGGCGAGCAGACATGCCGCTATGGCGATGGGGAACCAAACCGGCATGCGGCGCGGCTGGTCGACACCCGGCGCTGGTGCGCCTGCCCCCGGTCGCACGCAGGATGGCACAAAAGATGGAACGTAGCTGCCCTTGGGTATCTCGATGCGGAGCGAATCGGCAGATCCTTCGGCCAGGTAGTAGCCGTTTAGTTTCTCGCGCACAACGCGCGCCACCGAGCGGACAATGGCATCCCGCCGGGGGTCGTAAGAAGCAGGCCGGCCGAAGACTTCACAACCGATGGTGGCCTGCTTGATACCATCGGCACGCCCGCTGAGGACTTCTCCGACCACAAAAGCGAGGAACGCCGATGCGCGCGGATTCGACTCGAAGGCGGAGCTGGACAGGATGCGGGCGAGCTGCGCTTGAATCGACTCCGGGGAAGTGGCGGAAACAGGCTGGAACATCTGCGAAACCGTTCCATTAGTATAGCGCACGCCGTTCTACCGAATCGCGCGCGATTGGACGCGATTTGAAGGGTATAACCTGGGTAGCTACCCCTTGAACCTTGAGTTCCGCGCGCGGTGGGAGTGTACTCAGGCTAAGGAGTAATTCTCATTTATGATTCGCAGCAGAATGGCGCTCGGCGCCGCTTTCACGGCACTGGCACTGTGGCCCGGCATGGCCAGTGCGCAATACAACGTCACTACGCTGCTCCTCGATGGAGCGCAGATTCCGGGATCGACCAGCACGTGGAACGTAAATGCCGGCAATATCCCCAGCATGCCTCTGTCGATCCAGGGCGCGTACATTGCGTTTGTGCAGTGCGGGAGTCCCTCGGGTGGCTGCGGGCCGGATTCCGCCGCCGACGGCATCTGGGTGGAGAATACGTCCACCCATCCGCCGACCTTTAGCCACCTGGTAAAACCGGGGGATGTAGCGCCGGCGTCGGGCGGCGTCACATTTACCACGTTTGGCGGCTACGCGTTGTTCGCCGGCGGCTGGGTGGTGTTTCTGGCCCCGGATGGACCGGCGAACGGATTCTACTCGGTGAACATAACCAGCAAGACGATCGTGCGCATTGCGAACCAGGCCACGAACCTGCCCGGTCTGGGCACGAGCGCCACTTTTACTTACGGCAACTCCACTTCGGACCTTCCCCAGTCCGACGGAAGCCTGGTGGTATTCCAGGCAAGCTCATCGGCGGGGGCGGCGATATACAGCGCTGAACCGAACGGACAAAACCTGACTGAGCTGGCTGGGCCGAACACGCCCGTGGGCACCCCGGGAGACTGCGGCGGTCCGATCGTGCAATACTATCAGCCGCGGGTCGTCGGATCGAACATCACGTTCCTCGGGGGCACCGACGGCGGTGAACTCTACCTCTTCGTAACGCCGCTGACCGGTATTCCGACGGGACCGCCTTGCGAACCCAACGGCTACATCGGCTACGCTCCGCTCGTGGCATACAACACTCCGCTGCCGGATCCTGGCGTCTTTTTGTACTACGCTTCCCAGATCACGCTCGACAACCAGAACGTGTACTTCAACGCCGCTGGCAACGGCGGGACCGGATTGTACCAAGCGGCGTTGAACGGCAACCAACCGCCGTCCACCGTTGTTGGCGTGAATCAGCCTCTGCCTGGCATCCCGCCGCCGTACGACGTTTCGTCCGGCCTTGGATTGGCCGCCGAAAACGGCACGGTGATCTTCAACGCCGGGGGGTTATCGAGTCCCGCGGCGGAAGCCGGTGGGGTGTTCGCATATGACGGCGGCAACATCGTCCGAATCGCGGGCACCGGAGATATCCTGAGCGGCGCTCCGGGCAATAGTTGGATCCCACCGATCGCTCCGAATTCGATCGCCAGCAACGGCGAAATGGTGTTCTCTTTCGGAAATCCGGAACAGATAGGCGTGTACCTGGCGAATCCGTCCGGTTGCGCGACGGATGTGACCGGCGAATTGCAGATCAGCCAGACTCCGCCGCATCTCAACCCCAGCACGGGCGACTACATTTCGAAGATCACGATCAAGAACACGGGGTCCGCAGCCATCCCGGCGCCGGTGGCGGCGGTGTTCAATGGGATGGTGAAGGGGCTAACCGATTACGGCACGCAGCCGCCGGAACTGCTGAACGCCGGCGTCCACGCAACCACCTGCCTGTCGCCTTTGGGCGAAGCGTACCTGTTTGTCAACGGCGGCAACGCGCTGGCCGCCGGCGCCGAGACCAGCGTCGAACTGAACATCGCCAATCCGCCGGGAATACCCGTGTTCACCACGCGCGTGGTTTCCGGTACAGCGCCGCGGTAGGCGGCGTGGGCGCGACCCAGCGATGAAAGAACCCCGGCCCGACCGTGAGGTGATGGCTGATCGAGTCCGGGACCACCACGAACAGTGCTGTGCCGATCATGGCGTGCGCCAGACCCAGGAAATAGAGATTGCGGTAACGCAGGAAGATCTTGGTGCTGTAGTAGCCGGTGACGAAGGTGACCAGCATCAGAAACCAGTTGGGCAGGTGCGCTCCGGCGAACAGCGCGGCGGCCAGCAACGGCACGTGCCGCGCCGAGGCTACGGCCAGCAGCCGGTTGGCGATGTAACCGTTCAGCAGGTATTGCTGGAAGACGCCCCAGGGACAATAGGCCAGCAGGCACATGACGCCATACTCCGGGCTGATGGGGCGGATGGTTTCGAGGAGCACGCCGGCCGCCAGCAGCGACAACACTAGCAGCAGCAGCGCCGGGGCCATGGTGCGCAGGCACTCGCGGAAGTTGCCGGCCCGGAAGCCCAGGCTGGCCGCGCGCTCGCCGCGCACAACGTGCGACAGGAAGAAGAAGCCCAGGATGAATACCCAGGCGCGGGGGGCGGTGAAGCGCAGGCGCCAGATGTACAGCATCATCAAGGCGAAGCTGGCGGCGGCTTCGGCGACGATCAACTTTTGCCCGCGATTCACATGCGCCTCCGGTCAAAAGAAAAGGTGCTTGGCGGCATCCACCAGGGTATGACAGGTCACCGAGGAAAACACGCTGGTGGACTTCTGAAACGCCTTGCCGTACGCGACGCCGGCTATAGTGGCCAGAATCATATAGCGCCAGTTGGGGAGGGGCTGTGGTCCATTATCCAGATGCGCGCAGCCGAATATGAATGCCGCGACCAGCAGCATCCGGTTGGTGAAGCCATAGCATTGCATCAACCAATTCTGGATGAGCGAGCGGAACAGGATCTCTTCGGGCAACGCAGTTCCCACGAAAATCAAGCCGAATGTACGGGCCATACTGCCCGCGGAGGTATGCGCGGGTGTATGCCACGGTGGGATGAAACCGAGCAGGCGGCCGGCGGCGATCAGGATGGGCGCACAGACCAGGAATGCGGCGATGCCGTAAGCCAGATCGCGCGCGGAGGGCAGGCTGAATTTCATGCCGGGCAGGGCGCGGAAGCCCAGGAAGATGGTGAGGCCCAGCAGGATGGCGATGCCGTAGGCGACGCTGTGCAGGAAGCCATGCGCGTGCTTGGGAACGAGGTGTTGTCCGGCTGAAAACTCAAGCGGCAGCCAGAGCATCAGGATGATGCCAAAATCGGTCCAGGTGGGCTTTCCACCTGGCCCTTGAAAGAATGCGGCCAGCGCCG
Organism: Bryobacteraceae bacterium; assembly: GCA_035511215.1. Classification (GTDB taxonomy): domain Bacteria; phylum Acidobacteriota; class Terriglobia; order Bryobacterales; family Bryobacteraceae; genus Bog-159. The sequence continues at coordinate 29,325 of DATKFU010000272.1, forward strand.
GCGCAAAAGTGTAGAGCAGCACAAGCAATGCCAGGGGGACGCTGAAGGCATTGGTGAGAACCGCCAGTCCGATGAAGAGAAGGGTCAAGGCGGCCGGCACTGCGAATAGCCACCCTGCGTGCGACACGCGCCTTCTGACGGGGGAGAGGAGAAAAGAGGCGATCGCGAGTAAGAGGGCTGGAAGTACTAAACGCGGAACCACAGATGGACACAGATTAACACAGGTAGAACCCTCGCCGAACCGGGCCTTCTATCTGTGCTTATGAGTCCATCCGTGGTTAGCTGCCTATTTCGTGTCCGCGGTGATGCCGCCGCCGCTAGGCTTGCGTTCGGCTTTGATCTTCCTGGTGTCGATGGTCTTCTGGAAGAAGTCGTTGGCCTTGTCGATGTCGGATTTATAGGCTTCCGAAGAATCTTCCAGGTCGGCCTTCTGGCGGTAGAGAAGATTCTCGTACGCCATGGCGTCGTCGTACTCCGGATCGAGCTGCAGGGACGTGTCGAGATCCTTGATGCCCTCGTCGATGATGGGCCCGTTCTTGGAGGCCACCTCGGCGCGCACCTTCTTATCCTTCAGCGGGCCGGGATCATCTGGTTTCATACCCAGCTTGGCTCTGGCTTCCCCGTCCGATACCAACGCCTTGGTCCAGGCAATCACGCCCAAGGTGTAGTAGGCTTCCTTAGATTTGGGGTTGATGCCGATCAGCCTCTTATTCCACTCGTTGGCCTCGTCCAGCTTTTTCTCGTTGAAGAGAAGAGAAGCGATGGAGGCGACCGCCAACTCGTTCTTGGGTTCCTGGGCGAGCACTTTCTGAAACTGATCGTAGGCAGCCGCGGCCATCTGGTTGTTCTCCGGCGAATCGGCGCCTGGAATATACTGCTGCATGTAAGCGGTAGCCAGATACAACCGGGCCGTGGAGAAGGTGGGGTCGTACTCGACGGCAGTCTTGAAACACTCCACTGCCTGCGGATATTGCGCGCTCTTGAAGGCCTGCACGCCCTTATTCAACTGGTCGCGCGACTTCAGCTTATTGCAACCGGAGGCGAACACCGCCGCCCCGGCGATCGCCAGCACCACAACGGCTCTGCTTTTCATTAGTTTCCGGCCTCCATTTGCGGTGTCATCAGCCCGACCTTGTCGATCCCCGCGCCATGCGCGATATCGATGGCCTTCGCCACATACTGAAATTCGAGGTCGTCATCGCCCTTGACGAACACGACGCGTTCGGCGCGCGTCTTGAAGATTTCCTCCAGACGCGCACCCAGGTTAGCCTCCAGCGTGGGCTCCTGATTGATCATGTAGGTCTTGTCTTTGTTGATTACGATCACCACGGTGCGCGTGTCCGAGGCCGGCGGCGTGCCGGGCGGAGGCGGTTGCGGAACCAAGGCCTCCAGACCTTTCGGCGTGAGCGGTGTAATAACCATGAAAATGATGATCAGCACCAAGAGCACGTCGATCATGGGAGTCATGTTGATGCTGGAAATCGCGCCCTTCGCTCCCCCTACTGCCATTGCCATATGAAGTTACTCCTTTTACAGTTCCGGCTAAGAGACTGTGTCTACTGTCCGGCCGGCGGTGTGGCAGCCGGCGTTTTCTTTTGTTGCATCTGCTCGGTGAGCAGCCCGAGTTGATCGACGCCCGCGGCGCGCAGATTGTTCACTACGTCCACCACCTTCTCATACCGGGCGCGAGAGTCCGCCCGCACAAAGCACATCTTGTCCAACCGGTTAGTCAACATGTCTTTGACCTTGCCGGGAAGCTGGTCCGCCGGCATCTGGGTGGTATTGAGATAAGTCTTGCCGTCGCGCGTCACCGCTATGATAATGGCATCGCTCTTATCGGCGGCCTGCATGGGGACAGGGTTCACGGTCTTCACCATATCCACGCTGATGCCTTTCGACAACATAGGCGTGATAACCATGAAGATGATGAGCAGCACCAGCATCACGTCGACCATGGGCGTGACGTTGATGTCTGCCACCGGCGGCGGCGATTTCAGCTTAATAATTACCGACATTGTATAGCCTCCAATACAGGCTGGGTCCGGGGCGTCCCGGCGAGGACCGGGGCGCCCCTATTCAACTCGCCTTGCAACTACGACAAGAACTTGACAGGCTGAAGCCTGTCCTACCGTAACTCGACAGGCTGAAGCCTGTCCTACCATTACTTCCGTGCGGCGGCCCGCTGCGACCGTTTCAGGAAGTAGTCGATCAGCTCGGAGCTGGAATTGCCCATCTCCACGTCGAAGGCTTCAATCTTGCCCGTGAAATAGTTGAACATCCAGACCGCCGGGATAGCCACGAAGAGCCCGATAGCCGTAGTCACCAGGGCTTCGGAGATACCGCCGGCCACCGCACCAAGACCAGTGGACTTCTCGGTCGAAATTCCCTTGAACGCGTTGATGATGCCCACCACCGTTCCGAACAGTCCCACGAAGGGGGCCGTCGAACCGATGGTCGCCAAGCCGCTGATGCCGCGCTTCAATTCGGCATGCACGATGGCTTCGGCGCGCTCGAGAGCCCGTTGGGAAGCCTCGATATCGTCGCCGGAAATCTCGGAGCTCAACTGGTGAGCCTGAAACTCCTGCAGTCCAGCGACCACCACTTTGGCGAGGTGACTTTTCTTGTAACGGTCGGCGATCTTGATGGCTTCGTCCAACTTGCCTTCCTTCAAGGCGCCTGCCACGGCCGGCGCGAAGGCGCGCGATTGCTTGCGCGCCGCGCTATAGGCCAGCAAGCGGTCGATCATGACGCCGATGGACCAGGCCGACATGAGGAACAGAAGGATCACCACCAATTTGGCGGGAACGCCCATCTGTGCCCACAAAGAGCGAGGGTCCCAACCGATGGGGCTCGCCTCCTGCAGTAATAAAAACGCCCAAACCTGCGTTTGCAAAAGCATTGTCCTGTTCTCCTGCGAGTTGAATTAGTTTAACGCTACTACTGGCTCAACGTGAAATTCACATCGATCTGAGTTACCACTTCGACCGCCTCTCCGTTGAGAAGAGTCGGCTGATAGACCCACTGTTTCACCGCTTCCATAGCGGCCGGGACCAACAGCGGATGGCCGCTGGCGACCGTTAGATTCTGAATAGTACCATCTTTGCCGATGATGGCGTTCAATCGGACGACACCGGAGATGCGCGCCTGCTTGGCCAGAGGCGGATAGATCGGCTTCGGCTGACGGATGAGCTTGGCCTGCTGCACATTGCCGCCCACGCGAATGCGCTGCGGGGTGACCGGTTTCGGCGCGGCTGGAGGCGGGGGAGGCGGGGGAGGCGCGGCCGTGGGGACCGACCCGATGATGCCGCCGATAACGCCGCCAGCCGTGCCGCCCGGAACGCCGCCGGGGACGCCGCCAACCACACCGCCCGAAGACGGCGGAGGCAGCTCTTCCTCTTTAATCATGGCCACTTCCTTGGGGACGGCTTTGGGCTGCATCAAGCGTCCGGCGTCGAACTGGCGCGGAATGACTTTTACGACTTTGGGAGCTGCGGCCGGGGGAGGAGGAGGGGGGGGCGGAGGCGGAGGCGCCACCAGGAAGCTGCTCAACTGGCTTTTGGGCAAGGCGTCGAAATAAATCATTGGGATCAGGATCGCAACCACGATCACGACGATCTGGGCCAGGAAGGATACCATCACCGTCCAGGTCTTGCGAGTCTTGCCCCCGTCCACGAATGTTTGCTCAAACATAAAGTCCTCCTCACGTTGCTATTTCACGGCTTTGACCGAACTCTTTCTTGCCGGCTGCGGCGACTTCGGGGCCGCTACCGGAACAGGCGCCGTCCTCTTCCGGGTGTCCGCCCAATTGTGCCAGAACAGCACGATCGGGCTGGCCACAAAAACCGAAGAGTACGTACCGATAATAATACCTACCACCAGGGCAAAAGAGAAGCCATGCAGCACCGGCCCCCCGAACAGGAAAAGCGCGACCACTGTCAGGAACGTCAGGCCGGAGGTCATCACGGTCCGGCTCAAAGTCTGGTTGACGCTCTTGTTGATCAGGGATTCCAGCGGCTCGCGGCGCAGCAGTTTTATATTCTCGCGGATGCGGTCGAAGATGACGATCGTGTCGTTCATGGAGTACCCGACCAGCGTCAACAAAGCCGCGATCACCGTGAGCGTGATCTCCTTGTCGAACAGGGAGAACAGCCCGATGGTGATGATCGTGTCGTGGAAGCAGGCCACCACCGCCGCCACGCCGTAAATCCACTCGAAGCGAAACGCTATATATACCAACATTCCACCCAGCGCGTAAAGAGTGGCCAGAATCGCCTTCGTCCGCAGCTCGGCGCCCACCTTGGGTCCGACCATTTGCACCTGCAAAATCGAGAATGGCGCCAGGTAGCATTGCTGTTTGAGAACACTGATAATAGCAGAGTTTACGCCCGGCACAACCTTTAGTTGATCGAAGGTGGAAATGAAGCCGGAGCGCGGCGGCGTATCGCGAAAAGTGCGCAGATCGGAGACCAGGCTCTGGAGCTGCTGGTCGGAAAGCTGCACGCCAGCCTGCTGCAGCGGCACCGTGATGCGGTCCGCAATCTCGCCTGCGCCGGCGTTGTTAAAGTCGAGCCTGCCGCTCTGCGGGTCGCCGAAGGTGGCCTCCAGCGTGTCCTGCAGGGTTTTGCGGGCCGCGTTCATCTGCTGCTCGCCCATGCGCTCGGTGCCGATCGCGATCTCGTTCAACGATCCCACGTCGGTAAAAGGCTGTACCGTGACTTCACCCTTGATCCTCTGGGATAACGCCGCACGGATCTTGTCCTCGGGAGGCGGGCCGTTCCACTTGACGGTCATCTGCGTGCCTTCTTTGAAGTCGATGCCGTAGCGCAGGCCGCCGTGGAGAAGCATGCTGCCGATTCCGGCAACGGAAAGCACCAGCGAGGCGCCAATGAACGGCCACTTGTAGTGGAGGAAGTCGAAATTCGTGTTCTTAAAGATTTGCATCGGAAATTACGCCATACCGGTGCTTAACATAACTTGGACACCGGATTTTTCAAAATTGTTCCCATTTGGCTCAACTGCAACACAGCGGGGCCTGGAGGCCCCGCGCAGGCGTGGACGCCTGCCCCACACTATATGCTCAGCTCGGCGAGTTGCCGGCGGCCCGACAACTCGTAGTCGAAAATCACCTTCGAAACAAACACGGCCGTGAAAACGTTGGCGAACAGCCCGATCGTCAAGGTCACGGCAAAGCCCCGCACCGGCCCCTCTCCGAAAATAAACAGGAAGGCGCAGGAAACGATAGTAGTGACGTGCGTATCGACGATGGTCCACCAAGCTTTCGAAAAACCCGCATCCACGGCCGACACGATAGCCTTGCCTGCCCGCAACTCCTCGCGGATACGCTCGAAGATCAGTACATTGCTGTCCACCGCCATACCGATGGTCAGGATCACACCGGCGATGCCCGGCAAGGTGAGCACGGCCTTGAAGTACGACAGGGCCGCAATCAGGATCACCGTGTTCAGGAAAAGCGCCAGCACCGCGTTCACGCCGGCGCGCTTGTAATAGACCAGCATCACCACGATCACCGCCACGAGCCCAGCCAAACCGGCCACGATGCCCGCGTGAATCGAATCGGCGCCCAGGGAGGGACCTACGGAATTTTCGTATTGGATCTGGATGGTGGCCGGCAGCGCGCCGGCGCGCAATACCAGCGCCAGGTCGGAGGCCTCCTGCTCGGTGCCGATGTTCTCGATCTGGCCGCTATCCTCGATGCGCCCCTTGATCACCGCCACGCTGTAGATCTGGTTGTCCATCACCACGGCCAGATAGTTTCCGATATTGGACTCCGTAAACTTGCCAAAGCGCTTGCCGGCATCCGGGCTGAGGGTGAACTGCGCGTCCCACTTGCGCATGTCGTCCTGCCCAGCACGGGCATTGCGCAGATCGGTGCCGCGAATCACGGGCGACTTGGACAGCAGGTACCACTCTTCGCGCCCGTCGGGAGTGGGCCGCTGCTTGACCAGCTTGGTACCCAGCGGCAGGATGCCGCCTTTGTCCGCCAGGCCCGCCTCACGGCTGGCGTAGGGATGATCGCCCTTCACCGCATCGATTTCCAGTTGCGCGGTGGTCTGCATGATTTCCCTTACGCGCGCCGGATCGTCAACGCCGGGAAGTTCCACCAGGATCTCGTAGTCCGTGCCGGCCTGGCCGTACTGCTGGACGGTCGGCTCCGTCAGGCCCAGCTGATTGATGCGGTTGCTGATGGTCTGCAAGGAGCGCTCCACCGTGTCGCGCTTCAGCGTGACCAGCTCGGAGGGCCGCATATTCAAACGGTAATCGGTAGCGTTGACGGGGGTGAGGGTCCACTGGCTGAAATGCTCCGCGATCAGGTTGCGGAACGCGGTGGTGTTGAGCGGCGGCACCCCTTTCACATCGATCTCGATCTTGTCGGCGTCCTCCACGGTAGCCGGGTCGTTGCGGTCGATGCCGGCGTAACCGATGTTTTGCTTGCGCATCTCGTCTTTCATGCGCTCGATAGCCCCATCGGCCTCCGTCTTGATGGCGTCCTGCACGTGGACTTGCAACACCAGGTGGCTGCCGCCCTTGAGATCCAGCCCCAGCCGGATGTTGTGTTTCAGATTCTCCACCAAACCGGCGCCCGACTTGGGGAAGCCGACGATGCCGAACACGCATACCAGGATCGTCACCACGATGACGATGGTCCTACCGGTTACATTTTTTCGCATGACGATGTTGCCTTGCCTAACTAAACGCTCTGTAAAATATTGTCCTACCGTTTATTTCCCGCTGTTTATTTCTTACCTTCGCCCGTCACCAGGTTGGATACCGCGCTACGGGCGACCTGCAGCTTGATATTGTCGGGCTTTACGCGCAGCACCAGCGTCTCGTCGTCGCCGATCGAAATGATAGTTCCGACTATGCCGCCGCTGGTAAGCACAGTCTGCCCGTTCTGCAACGAGCTCAACATCTTCGCCTGGGTCTTCTTCTGGCGCTGCATGGGAAGGAACAGGAGAAAGTAGAAGATTCCAAAGATCAGGAGAATGGGGAGGAAGCCCAGCAGGGAGCTGCCTGAGGGCGACGATTGGAGAATCAGATTTAGGACCACGTTGGCAAACTACTCGATTTCAACCGGCGCGGAGCGTACGGTTCGCAAATATTCAGGATATCTACCCGATAGTATAGCGTGCCTGATCTCACGCATGATGTCAAGGTAGCGCTTGACATTGTGCAGCGTCGCCAGCGCGGCGTACAGGATCTCTCCCGCCTGAAAAAGATGGCGGAGATAGGCGCGGGAGAAGCTCGCACAAGTATAGCACCCGCATCGCGGGTCGAGCGGCCGGGCGTCGCCCCTATAGCGCGCCTGCTTGATGCGCACGGCGCCCTGGGAGGTGAACAGGCAGCCGTTGCGGGCATTGCGGGAAGGCAGCACGCAATCCATCATGTCCACGCCGCGCGCCACGTATTCCGGCAGCTCATCCGGCATGCCTACCCCCATGGCATAGCGCGGCCGCGCGCGCGGCAGCAGGGCTTCCGAGATCTCCACCATTTCGAGGCTCAAGGGGCGAGGCTCGCCCACAGAGAGCCCCCCGATGGCATAGCCATCTGCCTCGAGCTCCACCAACCGGCTGGCGCATTCGCGCCGCAGATCCGCAAACATGGAGCCCTGCACGATCGGAAACAGGGCATGGCGGGTAGGCAGCTCCGCGCGGCGTTTTTCAAAATACGCGTGGGCGGTGCGCGCCCATCGTACCGTGCGCTCCATCGACGTGCGCGCGTACTGGTGGCTGACGGGGTACTCGGGACACTCGTCTAGTACCATTAGGATGTCGCTGCCGAATGCCAGCTGGGTTTCCACGGTGGATTCAGGCGTGAACTTGTGTGTATCGCCGTTCAGGTGGGATTGAAAGACCACGCCCTCCTCGGTGATTTTGCGCAGTCCGCTGAGGCTGAAGACCTGGAATCCGCCGGAATCGGTCAGGATGGCGCGCGGCCACGACATGAAACGGTGCAGGCCACCCATGGCGCGGATGAGGTCCGGGCCGGGCCGCAGGTAAAGATGATAGGTGTTGGCGAGCAGGATGCGGACATCCAGGTCGCCGGCCAGTTCCCGCGGCGACAGTCCTTTCACCGTGGCTTGTGTGCCGACGGGCATGAACACGGGGGTTTCGACGATGCCGTGGGGGGTTTCGAGCAAGCCGGCGCGCGCGCGGGTGACCGGGCATTCGGCTTGAATTTCGAAGGGGAATCTACTCGCGGACAATCTCTTCCCGCCCGGCCCGGCGACATATGTGCCGGTTGCTTCAGTCTACAAGATTCCGGGGAACGGATCTACTGGCGACGAGGGCTAAACAGGTTGTCCCGGCGAACCGGCCAACCGCGGCGCTTAGCAGCGCAGGAACCGCCCACAGAGACAGCCGGATGTACTCGAATGGCCAGAGATTATGGGAGGTGGGATCCGCGGAGATCTCCACGATCAGCAGAATGGTGTGCGCAATCGCCAGGCCCGCCCAGACCGTCGCCGAGATCTGCAGTGTGCGCCTGGCGCCGAAATTGAGGACGAAGGGAACGGCCACCAGAGCCGCTACCGCCCACCATAGCGCCACCGCGTTGAACGGATAAGGCCCGCGCATACGATGCGCATAGCTATAGGCATCGCCCAAAATGTAGAAGTCGGCGAAGGCGCCTACTGCGGCGGATCCCGACAGCTGCAATGTCCGATTCAGACGCGTGGGCGGGCCCTCCCGGAATCAGTCTCCACGATGCCCGCGGCGCGCGGAAAGCCCGCCCCACCGTGATCCGGCGCACAAAGGCGCGGCGATTGCTGAAGCTCCCTCGGAGGTTCGAATTGAACGTTATGAAAGCCACAGTATTGTTTCTTGTGGCCCTGGCGGCATTATACGCGCAGGCGCCCAACCCCACCCAGCAGCCCGCGCTGACCCCGTCCGAGACGGGTCAGCCTATGCCTATTTTCCGGGTCACCGTGGTTTCCCGCACGATCAGCGCGATCAACTACCATCATCGCAGCGGGACGACGCAAATCGATTTTCGCGGAACGGAATTGCTGCCGTCGGCA
>DATKFU010000273.1:0-14475 GCA_035511215.1 Bryobacteraceae bacterium
CGCAAGGGCGGCCCATTCTCTTCGCGCGGGCGCTGCAAATGGCGCCGCATAACGATACCAACGGCCACGGGCGTCCCGGCATCCTGGCTATCCGTGGAGACGCGATTGTGTGGTTTGATGTGGTCTGATGGATACAACGAATCGAACTGAATCCTACTGATACGATGGCAGACCGCTTGATCGCAGTGTTCGACCTCGGCGGCGTGCTGGTCGATTGGGATCCGCGCCACTTGTATCGGAAGCTCTTCGCCGGAGACGACCACGCCATGGAACATTTTCTGGCGACGGTCTGTACGCCATCCTGGAACCTGCGGCAAGATGCCGGACGAAGCTTTGCCGATGCCTGCGCTGAGCTCAAGCTGGCTCATCCGGACGAAGCCGGGTTGATCGACGCCTGGATCCAGCGTTACGACGAGATGTTGGCGGGTCCGATCTCGGGCACTGTTGAGATTCTCGCGGAATTGCGCTCTCGCGGGGTGCCTTTGTATGCGCTCAGTAGCTGGTCCGCGGAGACTTTCCCCGTTGCTCAAAAGCGATTCGAGTTCTTGAAATGGTTTCAAGGCGTTCTGCTTTCCGGCGAAGTGAGACTGTTGAAATCCGATGTGGCTTTTTTTCAGCTTTTCCTCGAAACGTTTGCGGTTAACCCGGCCCAGGCCGTCTACATCGACGACCTGAGACCGAATGTCGAGGCCGCGGCCGCGTTAGGCATGCATGGCATCCTATTCACCGATCCCCCTGCACTGCGCAGAGAATTGGTGAGCGTCGGGCTGATTCCATGACAGACATCCATACGGAATCGCCGGCGGCGCATGCACAGCCGATCATTCGGCATTTAGCGCAGTCCTTTGGCGAACTGCCCCAGGTTCGGGCCGTTGTGCTCGCCGGATCGCGTGGTGCGGGCGCCGGCGACTTGCAATCGGATTTCGACCTATATGTCTATACGTTGACCGAGGTAGACGTACAGGTCCGCCGAGCGCTACTGAGCGGAGCGGCGGAAATAGACAATCGCTTCTGGGAGCCGGGAGATGAGTGGTCCGAACCCTCCACCGGCGCGCACCTCGACATCATGTATCGTTCTCCCGCATGGATTGAAGATCGGCTCGACCGCTCTTTAGTGCGGCACGAGGCCTTCATCGGGTATACCACGTGTTTCTGGTACAACATTCTCCATTCCGAGGCGCTGTTTGATCCGCAAGGTTGGTATGGCGAACTGCAGCACCGCGCCCGCGTTCCGTATCCGGAGGGATTGAGGCGCGCTGTGGTGGCAAAAAATGGCCGATTCTGCGCCGGAACCACTCATCCTATCGGCGGCAAATACAACTGGCATTGAACCGCGGCGATCGAGTGAGCGTGCAGCACCGCGTAAGCGCCTTGCTGGCCAGTTACTTCGACGTATGGTTCGCGATCGAGAAAAAGGCCCATCCAGGCGAGAAGCGCCTTCTAACTCATCTGCCTGAGCCTTGGGCGTTGCTCGTGCGCGCTGTCCTGGGCGCCCGGCCTGAGATGCTACTCCCGCAGATAGATTCGCTGCTGGATCGGCTGCATGCGCGGCTTATGGAGGAAAAGCTCTTGTAGCCGCGAAACGCACTACTTGAGTTCGGCCGTCGCCGGAGCGGCTGCCGCAGCCGCAGTCTGCGCCTTCAGCAGGTCCCGGACCATATCGTCGGCCGGGACAGCCGCATAGTCCGCCGGCACATCGAACAGGGCCGCATCCACCGGGGCGCTGGAGAGCTCCGTCACTTCCTGGGTCATCTCGATCAGCGGAGCGTCCGGGTCGATCGGCGGGAAGTCCTTGCCCTGCGCCGCCATCTGCTTAGCCATCACCGCCAGAAAAGGCATGTAGATTTCCACGCGGGTGCGCAGAATCACGGATGGGTTCTTGAATATCTCCTCGATCATCGGACCGATGACGTTGGACATACCAGGCAGCTTGCCGCCTAGCTTCTGCAGCACTCCCACGGGGTTCAGGATATATTTCTGCCACGCCTGGTAGCCGGTCAACTCCCGTATGGCCGGAACGCGCAACGCTTCTTCCTTTTTGGCCGTCCAAATGTGCATCACCATTTTCAGGCTGGCATCGGGTTGATTCACCACCGTAGGCATGGGCATGTCCATGGTGACGGTAACCTCGCGCTCTTCGGCCTGGACGCCCTGAATCTCAGCGGTATTGCCGGTCATCTTGGAGTCCACTTTGGTCTTGATCGACGCCAGGGCTTGCTGGGCGGCCTGCATCTGCGCGGATGCCGCTTGGGGAAAGGCACCCGCCATCTTATCGGCAAGCTGCGATGCCGGCATGGTTGTGAAAGTCTTCTGCGCCGGATCGATCAGGGTCACTTCCTGCTTCACAAAATCGAAAACTTCGGTCCAGTTACCCGCGGTGGTGTACCCTTTGTTTCCTTTCATCCGGATCGACGATGGGGATCCGGACTGCACCGCCTTCCCAAGCTTTTCCATGAGCGGCTGCAACGGGCCCGACAATTTCATTGCGGATTGATAGCGGATCGTTACGTCCGCATAAAGTCCCTGCGCAGCCCAAAAGGCCAGCGCCAGAACGATCGCGGAAGATATGTTTTTCGTGCGAAACGTCATGACTCTAGTCTACCGCTTGCATGCGGCGCTATGATGTGGCATTGAGTCCGGCCCATGAGATCCCCGCATAGCCTCCTCCCTCTGCCGGCCCTGCTTGCCGCCGCAGTTGCCACCCTGTTCGCGCAAACCGGCCAGGCGCCGCTTCCGCGCATCGTTCAAAGAGACTCCCGCTATGCCTTGCTCGTGGACGGCGCACCCTACCTCGTCCTGGGCGCACAGGTCAACAACTCCAGCGCGTGGCCGGCCATGCTACCCAAGGTCTGGCCAGCCATCGAGTATATTCAGGCCAACACAGTCGAGATACCGGTTTATTGGGAACAGTTCGAGCCGGAGCCGGACCGGTTCGACTACTCGACTGTAGACATGCTTCTGAGCCAGGCGCGCGAGCATCATGTGCGGCTGGTCTTGCTCTGGTTCGGCACCTGGAAGAATGGCAGCTCGCACTACATGCCGCTTTGGATGAAGCGCGATCCCCAGCGCTACCCGCGTCTGATCGGCGCGAACGGCCGTCGCGTGGATTCACCATCGCCGCATGCCGCAGCCACGCTGGCCGCCGACAAGCACGCCCTCGCCGGGCTGATGCGGCATCTGAAAGCATCCGATTCGCGCCGCACCGTTATCATGGTTCAGGTGGAAAATGAAGCTGGCGCCTACGGCAGCGTGCGCGACTATTCGGCCGAGGCGCAGAAGAGTTTTGCTGGCCCCGTGCCGCCCGAATTGCTCGCGGCGCTGCACAAGGCCGCCAGCCCCACCGCGAGCTGGTCCGCAGTCTTCGGCGCGGATGCCGACGAGTTCTTTCACGCATGGTCCGTGGCGCATTTCGTCGGGCAGGTGGCTGCGGCGGGCAAGGCCGAGTACGCGCTGCCGCTCTATGCGAACGCCGCCCTGCGCGATCCCTTGAAGCCCGGCCCGCCTTCAACTTATGAAAGCGGCGGCCCGACCGACAACGTCATTCCGATCTGGAAGGCGGCGGCCCCTGCGCTGGATTTGCTCGCGCCCGACATTTACCAGATCGATCCGGCCCGCTATCTGAGGGCGCTCGAACTCTATAGCCGCGCGGACAACCCGCTGTTCGTCCCGGAAACCGGCAACCTCCCGGCCGGCGCGCGATTCTTTTTCGCCGCGCTGGGCCATGGCGCGATTGGCTATGCGCCATTCGGCATCGACTACACCGGCTTCTCGAATGCGCCGTTGGGTGCCGCGCGGATGAATGAAGAGTCGCTTGCCCCGTTCGCGCTGAACTATAAGCTGATCGGTCCCATGATGCGCGAAATCGCCAGTCTGAATTTCGAAGGCAAGCTGCAGACCGCCATCGAAGACAACGGCGAAAAAGAGAAGCATTCGCAAACGCTGGAGTTCGGACCCTGGAAAGCTGTGGTTTCGTATGGCCTGCCCCAGTTCGGCCCCGGCAATAACCCGAAAGGCAATGCGGAACCGGTAGGCCGCGCCCTGATCGCGCAACTCGCGGACAACCAATTCCTGGCGGCCGGATTCTTTTGCCGCGTCGATTTCCAAATGAGCGATGCGGCATCGGGCAAGCAGCGCGAGTTTCTGCGCGTGGATGAGGGCGGCTATCAGGGCGGCGCATTCAAGGCCATCCGCATCTGGAGTGGCGACCAGACGGACTGGGGCCTCAACTTCAGTTCCGCGCCGCAAGTGCTGCGCGTGACGCTGGGCACTTATTAGAGTGTGAACCTTCACGTCATACCTGTAAAACTCCGGCTGATTCGTCTACTATGCCGGGTTGCAGCGCTAAGATATGTCCAGGGTAAATATGAAATGAATATTATTGGAGCAATCTCCATTGTGGTTACGAGTGCCGGTCTGTTGACTCACGTGCCATCCAGCCGGGCCCAAGATGCCACACCCGTCTTTCAAGTGGTCCAAACTCCTAATACCCAACGTGTTTTCGACAACGATATCTTTTCCGCTTCGGCGTCTTCGCCAAGTGACATTTGGGCTGTGGGAACAACCGCGATTCACTACGACGGTACTGCGTGGACTGGCTATCCCTTGCCGGGCATCGTTGGCGAACTCGGCCATCAGATGATGGGAGTCGCTGCGATCTCGCCAACCAACGCATGGGCAGTCGGATCGTTCGCGGCCTCCGAGACTACCAACGGCAACATCCTCCACTGGGATGGTTCCGCCTGGAGCGCGGTTCCGAATGCAGCCGGCGGCGGCGATTACCTGGTGTCGATCGCGGCCATATCCGCCGACGACATTTGGGCGGGCCCGTGCGTCCTTGGGCCCATTGAGCACTATAACGGAACCGAATGGACGGCCGTGCCTTCGCCCCCCGCGCAAGGTCCGGAATATTGCGTCACGGGGCTTTCCGCGATCTCCAGCAACGATGTCTGGGCCGTCGGCTGGCAGGGGGATGAAGGTTACAACAGCCGCACTCTGGCCGAGCACTGGGATGGCGCCCAATGGGCGATGGTACCGAGCCCCAGCGTGGGCCAGGGACCGAATCAACTGAACGGGCTGGTGGCGCTGGGCGCGAGCGACGTGTGGGCGGTGGGCTTTTCCATGGCGAAGCCCCCTGGATCTCCGCTTTTGCCGAATGAGACGTTGATCGAGCACTGGAATGGCACGAGTTGGACGGTAGTCTCCAGCCCGAACGTCGATTACGGCGGTCAACCCCGAGACAACGAGTTGCAAGGTATCGTGGCACTGTCCGCCAACGACCTGTGGGCGTTTGGGTGGTACGCGGCAAATCCAAGCGGCGAATCGGGCGATGAGTTCACGCTGGTACTGCATTGGGACGGTGCGAGTTGGAGCGTGGTACCGAGTCCCGACCCTATTTCGGATCCGAACCTTGTGAACGATCCCCTTTATGCCGGGGTCGTCACTGGTCCGGGCAGTGTCTGGCTGGCTGGCTGCGAACAGATGAATCCGGCGAACTTCCCTGACAGTCCCGCCACCAGCACTCTGGTTCTGCTGCACACAACCGCGCAATAGCGCAGACCTCGATCAAGGACTAAGCCGTCTATCCTTCGGATCCAACACCTCTGGGTTCACCACATTGATCGGGGTGCCTGCGCAATATGCGTTGATTTGGTCGAAGATGTCCGTGAATTGAATCTCATACTCTTCGCGCGTAACGTACCCGATGTGCGGCGTGCACACCACGTTGTCCATCTCGAGCAGCGGATAGCCAGTGTCCAAAACCGGCTCTTCTTCGTAGACATCGACGGCTGCCATGCCCGGCCGTCCCACCTGCAAAGCGGCCACCAGCGCACCCGGCGCGATCAGTCCCGCGCGGCTGGTATTCACGATCAGCGCCGTCGTCTTCATCCGCGCCAGGTCGCCCGCGGCCACGATCCCGCGCGTTGCCGCAACCAGGCGCATGTGCAGGGAGACGACGTCGCACTCCTCGAAAAACGCCTCTTTGCAGCGTGCCGCGGCGTAGCCATCCGCCCGCGCCTTCGTGAGCGACGCTTCGCGCGCCCATGCAACCACGCGCATGCCGAATGCCTTGCCGTATCCCGCGACAACGCTTCCGATGCGGCCGTACCCGTAGATCCCCAGGGTCTTCTCGCGGAGCGTGTGGCCGACCCCGATCTGCCACCTGCCCGCCTTCAGCGCGGCTACCTGTTGAGGGATCTGGCGCATGGCGGCAAGAATCAGCCCCCAAGTCAGTTCGGCGGTGGCGTAAGACAATGTGCCGGGATGCAGGCTGGAGCACACCATCACACCGAGCCGGGTGCAGGCGTCGATGTCGATGTGCGGGTACACGCTGCGCTGGCTGATGAGCTTCAGTTTGCCCAGCCGGTCCAGAAGAGGAGCGCGAATCTGGGTCCGCTCGCGTATCAGCACCAGCGCTTCGGTACCTTTCAGCCGCTCCGCCAGAAGGTCGAGATCCTGCACGTGGTCATTCCAGACTGTGACCTCGTGGCCTGTCAGCTTCTTGAAACAGTCAAGCGTGCGCAGCGTATCGTGGTAATCGTCCAGTATCGAGACCTTCATTTTAGGTGCATTTAAGCCGTATCTAAGCCATATTATCCCGCAACAGCTTCGCTGTTATGATGGGTGCATCGTCCGGTAGAACAGCGTGGAACGAGAACAGGTCCTTCTCAAACTGCGTGAAAGGATCGTGGCCTTCGCGGCATCTCGTGTGCAGGGGGATATCGCTGAAGACCTCGCGCAAGAGGTGCTGATCCTCTTGCATGAAAAATACCGTCACGTGGACCGCCTGGAGGAACTCTTACCCCTGGCTCTGCAGATTGCGAGGTTCAAGATCATGAGCCTGCGCCGCAAATCGCAACGTCACGGCGAATACACCCAGGTCTCCGTCACCGACATTCAGTTGCCCGACTTGGACGCCGACACGGCCACGCTAGTCGAGCGCAAGCTCATGCTGGAACGCCTGACACGGGCCGTAGGACAGTTAGGCGGCCGCTGCCGCGAATTGCTGCGCCTGAAATTGCAAGGCAAGAACTTCGGCGAGATTCAAGAACGCATGGGCGCGCGATCGATCAACACCGTTTACACCTGGGATTATCGCTGCCGCCAACAGTTGCTCGACCTCATGGGCGGAGGTTGGGAGCCTGGCTGGGAGTTGGATAAGAAATGAGCCGCGAGGAGATCCAAAAACTGCTGGGCGGCTACGCTACCGATACTCTCAGCGAAGCGGAGCGCAGCGCGCTATTCGCGGCCGCGCTGGAAGATCAGGAGTTGTTCGACGCGCTGGCAAAGGAACAGGCGTTGCGCGATGTGCTGCAGGATCCGGCTGCGCGCCATCAACTGATCGCGGCGTTGGGCCCGGCCCGGCAGCCCTTGCGCTGGCTGCGGCAACCCGCGGTCTGGGCGATGGCGGGAAGCTTGGCGGGGCTGCTGATCGTGGCCGCGCTCGTAGTGCGACAGGCACGGCAGGCCGCCCGCCGGGAAGTGATCGTGGCGGATGCGATCACCCAGCCCCCGCCCGCCGCTGTCCCGCCCAGCGCCGTTCCGCTCAACGCGGCTAAGCCTCCGGTGGTTGCGCACCAGCCGAAGCGGTTGGCGCAGTTGCCCGCTGGTCGCGGCATGCCCGCGCCAGCGCCGTCGGCGCATGCGGCGGAAGCCAGGAGGCAAGTCGCAATAACAGCGGGCCAGAGTCCCGTGCCGCAAGCGGGTCGGCCGATGCAGCCGATGAGCCTGGCCAAAGCGAAAGCCTCCGCGCGTGCCGGCCTCGCCGTGCCGTATACTCTGCTGCTGAAAGACGCTGATGGCGCATACTCGCCCGTACCCGCGGACACCGTGTTTCACACCGGAGATTCGGTGCGCCTGCAGGTCGAGCCCGGCGCGCCAGGATACGTTTATCTATTCCAACGCGATGCCGCAACCGCCGGCTGGAAGCTCGTTACAAATCAGCGCGTCGAAAACGCCCAACGTTGCGTGCTACCGGGAACTGGCGGCATCGAGTCGGACGTACCGGCCCAACTGGAGTTGCTGCTGGTGCGTACGCGCCAGCAGCAGCCCGCGCCTGTCACTCCCGAGACTGCCGAAGCCGGCGCGCTGCCGTCCGTGAGAATAACTCTCGAATTCCGTTGACCTGGCCTACAATCAATCTATGACCGATGCGGCGCTGCTCGACCACATCACCCGCCTGCCGCACGCCAAGGCCAACTTCAAACAACTGGTGCGCGAACTCGGCGCCAAAGGCGCAACCCGCGCCGACCTGGACCTCGTGCTCGCCCGTCTGCTCGCGCGCGGCGATCTGGTGGAACCCCGCCCCGGCCATTACGTCGCCACCGCCCGCAGCCGCGAGTACGCCATCGGCCGCATCAACATGCACCGCGACGGCTATGGCTTCCTGATCGCCGAGCGCCCGCCGGAAGGCATCCAGGGAGATGTCTACATCCCCGCCGATTCCGCGCGTCAAGCCATGCATGGCGACCGCGTGCTGGTCCGCATAGCTCGCATTGAGCCGGACGGCCGCGCCGATGGCGAGATCGTCAAGGTCTTGAAGCGCGCGCATCCCACCGTGGTGGGCGAATTTCGCGTGGGCCGCCGCGGTAACTACGTCGTGCCGCAGGATGGGCGTATCCAGCAGTGGATCGATATTCCCGAAGGCATGGAGATTCCCGCCGGCGTGCGCCAGATCGACCGCATCGGCGCTGCACCCTTGCAGGTTTCCGGGGCCGCCGACCTCAACGGCCTGATTGTCGACGTGGAATTGCTTGAATTTCCCGAAGCAGGCGGGCGCGCCGCCGGGCGGGTGATCGAGATTCTGGGCCATCCGGACGACTTCGGCATCGATGTCGAAATCGTCATCCGCAAGCATCACCTGCCCCACCAGTTCCCGCCCGAAGTGGTGGAGCAGGCCGAGCGCGTCCCCGATGCGATTGCCGGATCGGAGCTCGAAGGGCGCCAGGATTTCCGCGGCTTCGACATCGTCACCATCGACGGCGAAACCGCGCGCGATTTCGATGATGCCGTCTGGGTCGACCGGCTGCCCAACGGCAACTACGCGCTGCACGTCCACATCGCCGACGTCAGCCATTACGTGCGTCCCGGCACCCCCATCGGCGCCGAAGCCCGCCTGCGCGGTACCAGTGTGTACTTTCCGGACCGCGCCGTGCCCATGCTGCCGTTCCAGCTTTCCACCGACATCTGCTCGCTCAATCCACAGGTGGATCGGCTGGTGCTTTCCGCCCTCATGGAGTTCGATCACCAGGGCGACCGCGTTAGCCAGGAGTTCACCCCGGGCGTCATCCGCAGCGCCGAGCGCATGACCTACACCAACGTGCACCTGCTGCTCGAAGGCGATGCCGCCCTGCGCGGCCGCTACGCCCCTCTGATTCCGCGCTTCGAACTGATGCAGGAACTGGCGCTCGTCTTGAACCGCAAGCGCGTGCGGCGCGGCTCCATCGATTTCGATTTGCCCGAGCCGCTCATCGAGTTCGACGAGTTTGGCGAGATGACCGGCGTCATTCGCGCGCCGCGCAACATCGCGCACCGGCTGATCGAGGAATTTATGCTGGCGGCCAACGAAGCCGTAGCCTCCCACCTGGAGAACACGCTCGAGGCCTCCATCTACCGCATCCACGAGCCCCCCGATCCCAAGCGCATCATGGAGTTTGAAGAAGTCGCCGCACACTTTGGATATTCGCTGGGCGCCTGCGCCATTCCCGTGAAGAAATTCGGCTACGTGGACCATCGGCGCGACGGGCGCAAGGTACGCAAAGAGGTGGTCGTGGCGGAGAAAGCCGCCGCCATTTCGTCGCGGAATTATCAGAAGCTGGTGGCCCGGATCGAGGGCAAGCCGGAAGAGCGCATCCTCAGCTACCTCATGCTGCGATCGCTGAAGCAGGCCCGTTACAGCACCGATAACGTTGGCCATTTCGCTTTGGCCGCCGACGCCTACACGCACTTCACTTCACCCATCCGGCGCTATCCCGATCTGGTCGTGCACCGTCTCCTGAAGGCTGCCCTCCAGCAGAAGGCTACTCCGCCCGAACCGGAATTGCGGTCGATCGCCGAAGACAGCTCCCAGTCCGAGCGCCGCGCCGCGGATGCCGAGCGCGAGCTGGTCGAGTGGAAAAAGGTCAAATTCATGGAAGCGCGCTTGGGCGAGGAGTTCGGCGCAATGGCCATCAGCGCCACCAAGTACGGCCTTTTTGTCGAGTTGGAGGAGATGTTCATCGAAGGCTTGGTGCCCATCGACACGCTGCCCGGCGACCGCTACACCTACCACGAGAATGTGCGCAAAATCGTCGGCCAGCGGACGCGGCGCGAGTTTTCGATCGGCGATCGGGTGCGCGTGTCGCTCGATCGCGTGGATGCCGCCGAGCGCAAGCTGCAGTTCTCTATCGTCGAGCCGGAGCCTAAGCGCAAGCGCCGCGACAAGGTCCGCTCGTGACGCCCGATCTCGTGCTCATCCCCGGTGGCGAGTTTCTAATGGGCCAGGCCGATGGGCGCGATGAAGAGCGCCCCGTCCATCCCGTATCGCTTGCCCCGTTTCGCCTGGGCCGCTGCCAGGTGACCAACGCGGAGTACGACGAGTTCCGCCATGCCACCGGCCGCGTGATGCCGCTGTTCCGCATACTGACGGAGTTTGCCGATCCCGCGCAACCTGTGGTGGGTGTAAGCTGGTTCGATGCCGTGGACTATTGCCGGTGGCTTTCAGCTTTCCACGATCGGCTGGCAGCTATCCGGTTGCCCACCGAGGCCGAGTGGGAATTCGCAGCGCGCGGCGGCCTGAAACAGCAGCTCTATCCATGGGGTAACGAGCCGGTATTCGAGCGTCCCGGCTACCAGGCCCGATGGGCGCATGCACCGGAGCCGGTAGGCGGCGCCGCGCCCAACGCCTTCGGCCTTTTCGATATGTGCGAGAACGTGCACGAATGGTGCGCCGACTGGTATGACCCCGCATACTACACCGCCTCGCCCGTAGACAATCCGCAAGGGCCGCTCACCGGCACGCGCCGCGCGTCACGCGGAGGTGCATGGCGGCACCAAATCAAGATCGCGCGTTGCGCCGCCCGCAGCAGCATTCCGCCGGAGTTCCGCTATGCGGACTACGGCTTCCGCGTGGCCTGCGAAATCACTCCTGCTACAGCGGCTTGACATAGCCACCAAATTCGTCAATACTAAACCATATGGTTAAGCATTCGCAGAGCCATCTGGACGCCACCTTCGCCGCCCTCTCCGACGCCACCCGCCGCGGCATCCTGGCCCGGCTTGCAGCAGGTGAAACCTCAGTCAGCGAACTGGCCGCGCCCTACCGGATGTCTCTGCCCGCCGTGTCCAAGCATCTACGGGTTCTTGAAAGCGCTCGCTTGATTGTCCGCCGGAAGCATGGCCGCGTGTATCGCTGCCGCCTGTCGGCCCAACCCATGCGCAGCGCCTCCGAATGGATCGCGCAGTACCGGCGTTTCTGGGAAAACCAATTCGACGCCCTATCCGCTTATCTTGAAAAAACCCAAAATCCGGAGAATGTGAAATGACCAGCCCGCCGCCCAGTCCCGAAATGTCGCTCCAGCTCCGCCGCGTGTTTCAAGCGCCGCGCGAAAGGGTCTGGGCAACCTGGACCCAACGCGAACAACTGGAGGAATGGATGTGCAAGGATGTTCCCGCGCACAATCCCAAATATGTGGAACTTGACGTTCGGCCCGGCGGCCGTTACGTGATGGAGATTCCCATCCCCGGCGGCAAGTACGTCGGCCAGGGCACCTTCCGTGAAGTGAAGCCGCCCGAGAAACTGGTATTCACGTGGTCCTGGACACGCCTTCCGGAGAAGCCCGGCGAGTACCTCGGCGGGGCGTCACTGGTGACCGTGGAGCTGTTCGATCGCGGCGCGTCAACTGAGATGGTCTTCACACACACCGGCCTCGAAACCTCCGGGATCCGCGAAGATACCCGGACCGGCTGGCTGGGTTGCTTCGAAGTGCTCGCCGGCCTGCTGGCCCGCCTACAAGCCCGCTTGCAAGCCCGTCTGCAGGAAGGATCGCTCACGTGAGGCCGCGCCGGCGGTTTCGCCTGCCACCGCTCGCGCTGGCGGCAATTGGCCTGGCCGTACTCGCGGGACGCGCCCACCCGCAAAGCGACTCCGCCACCCGCGCCTTCGACCGCTTGAAAGCCTTGGCGGGCACCTGGGAAGCCGACAGCCCCGCGGGCGGCAAGCTCACCGACACCATTGTGCTGGTGTCCCAGGGGACGGCCATCGAGGAAACCATCGGCACCCCGGAAGAGAACGAGGTGTCGCTGTACACGCGCAACCCCGGCCGCATCGTAATGACCCACTACTGTGCGCTGACCGCCAGCGGCAATCAGCCGCGCCTGGAAGCCTCCGTCACGGCGGCCAACCAGAACGAGTTTGTATTCTCCTTTGTCAGCGCAGCCAATCTGTCGAATCCGGCGCATGCCCACATGCACCGTATGGTGCTGCATCTGCAAGATTCCGGTCGCTTCACCGAAGCCTGGACCAAGCGTGAGAATGGCAAGGATACTATCTTCACGCTCAGCTTCGTACGCAGCAAGATTTAGCATGGGGCAGGCCATCGTTGTTGGTGGCCTGCCGAGTTCGAGCGCAGCGCACAGCTACGTCGTTCCCAAGTGGTACAGCCCGTCCAAACGCACCCGCAACACCTGCAGTTCCTCTTCACCGAGCTTCTCCGCGCACCCGGCCACCACCCGCCTGCTGCGCTCGGCCAGCGTCCGGCGGTACTCCGGGTCGGGCGTGGTCGCGGCGATATCGCCCAGCGCGCGCAACAGCCGCAAGCTCACTGCCACATCCGATTTTGAATAGAGCCGTATCTGCTCGAACGCCGCCTCCAGTAAACGGTCGAAGCCAATCCATGGAATCACCACCCGCATCGTGCCGGGAGGATCGTAAAGCACCGCTTCCGGCGGCTCGCGTGAGGCGAAGCGGATCATGATGGAGCTCAACTGGTCCACGCAGTTGATGGCCGTGCTGGGGTCGTTTACCGCCGGCGAGATGGCTTTCAGTGCGATATCCACGATCTGCAAAACGCCAAACTCGACATCCTGCTGCAAGGTGCGTGTGGGGCCAAAATCGAACGCGCCGCGCAATTCGGCCATTCCCTCCGGCGTCAGCCGCCCATCCTTGGAGACTGCCAGCAGCGGCACTCCCGCCGGTACGAAGTGTCCCACGCGCCGCAACACGTTGATTTTCACCCGGTAGGTCTTCGCCAGCCCCACCAGGCGCTTGCGGTCGACGAAACGGATGTAGCCGGAAACCTTGTTGACCACATCCGCCTCCCAGCCGGAACTGGCCACGACTGCATCGGCTAACCGGTCGTGCCGGTGCGGCCACGGCATCATCTGATCGATCATGGCGATGGTGTCCGCGGCGATTCGATCCACGATGTGGTTCACGCTGATCGCGCGGGAGATGTGGTGAATGAAGAAAAGCAGCCATCCCACGCAGGCCACCGCCAACAGCATCGCGCCCATCACGGTGAAGACTGGCGCGAAAGGGTGCGGCAGTGAGCGCGCCGCCGGCAGCGCCGCCATGCAATAGAGGAAAGTGCCCAGGAAAATGCCCAGCGTCCACTGCGTCACGCGATCCTGCACGAAGCTCACGATGATGCGCGGCGAGAATTGCATGGAGGCCAGCGTCAGGGTCATCAGCATGATGGCGAATACGATGGAGACTACCGTCATGATGGAGGCGGCAATTCCCGCCAGGATAATCTGCGCCACCTGCGGGTCGGCGCGCGATGGAAAGAGCGCGGCCGGTGCCCAGCCGCCCAGAGCCGGGAACGATTCTTCCAGTTCCGAGAGCACCGCGCCCGCACAACCCAGCGCCAGCGCAATCGACAGCGGGCGCACCAGGAACCCGCCACGCAAGTTGTACATGGCCCGGCGGAAGAGCAATGGCAGGCGTAAAGGCAAGCTCTTTTGAGTCTCGCATGTTCAGCAGGCCACCGCCCCCTTGGCGGATGCGGTAAGATCTCTTCAAGGCAACTCCTCGAAGGTTTATGGACACCACCTATTCGAAAGCCGTGGCGCTGGCTGTGCCCGTCTTTCTCGCGCTAATCGCCCTGGAATTCACCGTGGACCGCGTCAAGCGCACCCGCTACTACCACCTGGCGGATGCCATCAATAGTCTGAGTTGCGGTGTGGTGTCGACGGGCGTGCGCGTGTTCTTCGGCTTCCTGGGTATCTTCTTCTACGAGTGGGTGCTGCTGCATTGGGCGCCGGTACACTTGCCGGCCAAACACTGGGGCACCTGGGTTTTCGCCTTCGTCTTCTACGACCTCTGTTACTACTGGAACCACCGCTACGGGCACACGGTAGGCCTGTTCTGGGCGTCGCACGTGGTGCATCACCAAAGCGAAGAGTTCAACCTCACTACGGCGCTGCGCCAGCCCGGCACCGGCGCATTCCTGAGCTGGATTTTCTATCTGCCCATGGCGCTGTGCGGCATCCCCGTGAGCG
>DATKFU010000274.1:0-3565 GCA_035511215.1 Bryobacteraceae bacterium
CTCCGCCAGCCGGGCGGTGATGTGCTGGTCTACCTCTTGCAGCAACTCGCCCATCACCTTCCGCAGAGTCAACTCGTTCAGCGTCACCAGCGCGAACGCCGGATCGCCCTCCCGTAGCTTGATGCCATGCCGCTCGAATACGGCCCCCCCGATTGATGGGCCGGAAGACTCGTCCGCTATGAATGTCGGCCGCCGCACTCCAGCAGTGGATGGCCGCTTTCGCCCAGCCCGGCATGGGCACCGACCGCACCCGACCGTGCTTGCCCAGAAGATCGACAATCACCCATCTCTGCTGGCGCTGTTGGATGTGTGCGAAGGTGAGTCCCACGGCCTCGGAACGGCGCAGTCCGCAGCCGATCAGCACGGCAAACAGCGCGCGATCCCGCTGGCCCGTCAGGGTGACGGCATTGGGCGCCTGAATCAATCGTTCCGCCTGGCGGCGATCCGGCCAATTCCCCAGGCGCACGCCGCGCTGGCCCACGCCGCGCACCCGCGCGATGCCCGCTGCCAGTTCCTGAGGGATCAGTCCGTTGTCGGCTGCTTCCGAGACAAGTTTGCGCAGGGCGCATAGCCGGCTATTGATGGTGGAAGCGGACAGGCCCGCCGCCTCCAAGTGCGCTTTATAAGCATGCACCACGGCTTTGGAAAGAGGCGCGCCGGACGCGGCCCGATACCAGGCCAGGAAATTATCCAAAGCCGAGGCGTAGGCCCGCCGGGAATGCGGCGAGGTGACGCTATCCAGCGCTAGGGCTTTCAACTTTCCCACCCTGCGTCCGCCTGTCGGACCAATTCGCTCACTGGTCTCCCTGAGCGGCCACCGGCGCCGCAGCGTCTGTATCCGGCAGTGGTGATGTGCTTCGGCCAGCTTTCGGAGGCAATGGCGGAGGGTGGATTGCGCGACATGGTACTTGCGCTCCAGCTGCCGCCAGCTCATACCACGCTGCCTATCCGCAGCCACGCGCCCGTGGGCAAACACTTTCCACGGCCGCCCCACCGGCTTACCCGTGGCACGCGCCTTCGCCAGGCCGGCTTTGGTGCGCTCCGAAATCCGGATACGCTCCTGCTGCACGATCCAGGTCGCGAATCGGGATCATGAGTTCGCCGCCTGGACCGTTGGTGCAGAAGTGCGGCTCGGTACCGCTCACGAACTGCACGCCGTACCGCAATAGTTTCTCGATATTTACGAAGGTCTCAGCCACAGTTTCGCCGACAAAGCGATCCAGGGCCCACACCAGCACGACTTGAAACTCGCGGCGCGCGGCAGCTGCGAATAGCTTTTGGAACTGGACGCGATCGCTGGTTTTGCCAGACTGGTGATCGACGAACAAGTAAACTTCGTGGTGTTTCGACAGGGCCTGGCGCTGGAGCTAGGCCAACTGGTTTTCGGTGTCCTGGCCCACTTGGTTGCCGATGTAAGAGTAAATTGCGACCTTCATATAACGTTTTTCGACGGTTCCGACCTCTGCGCGTTTAGCCGCAGCCCGTGGGCCCGCGAACTGGCCGGGCAGCCCGATGCCCGTGCAACTTCACCATCGGAATACCCTCAAGCCCGGTTGTGCGGCAAAGGTAGTTGGTGTGCGGCAACACGCCGTAGCGCAATAACTGAGCTGGGCATCGAAAATGGCGGTCCGGCCCGCCGGCACCGCGCGCCCACGGGTGGCAGGATTGTGGCGAAACCGGTGTGCAGCAGATCAACGCCATCACCACGCCCTTCGAGCTGGTCGGGCGCGCGCCAGCAGTACCCCTACGAGTCGAATACAACGGCAGGAGCCGCCTCGGTGAACGTGCAGGGCAGGCGGGCGCAGGTAAGATAGTTCACACATGTCCACGTCCCCTCAATCCGAACACGAGCGCAAGCGCCATGTGGTGGCCCTTGGCACACTGCTGGGCACGAAGACTGCCGTGATCGCCCAGGAGGCCGGCTGTGGCCCGCGTCACGTCCGCACCCTTCGGGCCGAGGAGGCCACCCAGGTCCTGATCAGCGATCTGCTGCGGCCTTACCGCGAGGACCTGCGGCGCCTGATACCAAAAGCGATCAGCGCCGTGGAACGCGCATTGGTGGCGCAGAAGACCACGCGCAGCGATCACGCCGCGCAGCTGTTGGCGGTGGGCCGCCTCCAGCACCTGTTGCTGCTGGCGCAAGGCGCGGTGCAACCTGCGCCGGCGGCTGGAGAGGGCAAAGCTGCGGGCAGGGATTTCCCCGCCGTTCTTCGGGTGGGGCAGGGCCTGTCCACGCGTCCTGTCGCAAAGGCCCTATCGCGACACCCTAGTCAGACTACGGTGGACGTCGAAACGATAAATGCCCCCGAATAGCCTACGACACACCCAGAACCCCTGTAATCACTGATGTTCGGGCGGAGTTGGCGGGACCTGAGATTTCCCAAAAGCGGACCCAAGCGGGCCAAAGCGCGGCTCCCGCATCGCGTGCATAGCGCGTGCCCAATTGGTACAATTTCGCAAATGGCCGATTTAGTGTGGGGCTCAACTTCTGCTTCCGCCGTGCCAGCTACGACGGTTCGTCCGCGGCACTCTGTTGTCGTGCGTGCTACACATTGGATCATCACCTTGTGTTTCCTGGCCCTACTCGTCAGCGGAGTTGAAATCCTCATCTCTCACCCGCGCTTCTATTGGGGTGAAGCCGGCAACGTACGAACTCCTCCCTTATTCAAACTGCCGATTCCAGCATCCAGAGCCACCGTCCCCACCGGCTACGGCTACGTGCTGCCCGACCAGAACGGCTGGAGCCGCTATCTCCATTTCCAATCTGCCTGGGCGGCGGTATTGACCGGCTTAGTTTACGTCGTCTGCGCATTTTTCCAAGGCCATTTCCGGCAGAACTTGCTGCCCGCTCGCGCCGATCTCTCCTGGAGGGGGCTGTCGACCGTAATCGCCCAACATCTGCAACGCAGGCCGGCGCGCCCGGAAGAAGCCTGGTCGTATAACGTGCTGCAGCGGCTCACGTATCTGCTGGTTATTTTCGTTCTGTTTCCGTTGATCATCTGGACGGGCCTGGCGATGTCGCCCGCCATCGCGTCCGCGTTTCCGGCCGCGGTCGCTGTTTTGGGCGGCCAGCAATCCGCACGCACCATACACTTTTTCGTTACTGTATTGCTGGTGCTCTTCCTTTTGGTTCACGTCGCTATGGTTTGTCTCACCGGATTCCGGAACCGGATGCGAGCGATGATCACCGGGCGCCCGGCCCCAGATTTGGAGCGAGTATGAGCAGGCTCTCACGACGTAAACTCATCACCACCGGCCTGATCGCAACCGCGGGCGCCTCAGGGCTGGCGGCGGCTGCGAAGCTCGCGCAGCGTTATGGACTCATCCCGCCCGATGGCGGCGGCCTGTACGGGCCGGGCGAAACGTTGACTTATGCGGCGCAGCGCTTATTGACGCGCCACTCCATGGCGCGTGAGTTCGATCCCAACCAAATTTCGAAACCTCCGTTCGCCAATGAGGTCTCTCCCTTGGGCGATGCGTTCAAGCGCCTTCAGGAGGGAGGGTTCACCGATTGGCGTCTCACCGTGGATGGAATGGCCGCTCGCCCGGCATTCCTCCTCCTCCC
>DATKFU010000275.1:0-20702 GCA_035511215.1 Bryobacteraceae bacterium
GAGGAGGAGATGGAGCGCATGATCGTGCGCGGCGTGGAGCCGGACTATACCAACGCCGTACCGCTGTTCACGGTGGAGGAGGGCCGCTTCGTCTCGCCATTCGACGAGGAGCATTCCCGTGACGTGATCGTCATCGGCCAAGCCATTGCCGACTCGTTGTTTCCGCATATCGACGCGATCGGTAAGATGGTACGCCTCAACGGCCGATTGTACGAAGTCATCGGCGTTTTCCAGAAGGACCCCGGCCTGTTCGGCGGCTTCGGCGTAGACCAGTTCGCCGTCATTCCGCTCACCAACTTCCACAAGAACTACCCCGAGATCCGGGAAGTCTTTCTGATCGCCTCGGTGCGCACGGACGCAGACGTGAGCCGCGCCCGAGACGACATCATCGAAGCGATGCGCCGGCACCGGCGCGTGCCGCATAACGCCGCCAACGATTTCGATGTGGCCGACGCCAATTTCTTCCTGGATCTGTGGAATCAGCTCACCGGCGCCATGGTGCTGCTCACCGGAGTCATCAGCTCCATCGGGCTGCTGGTCGGCGGCATCGGCGTGATGAACATCATGCTGATCTCGGTGACCGAACGCACGCAGGAGATCGGCATCCGCAAGGCCATCGGCGCGCGCCGTGCGGATATCCGCGTACAGTTTCTGCTGGAGGCGGTGACGCTCTCAGGCATCGGCGGCGCGCTCGGCATTTTGTGCGGCGCGCTGATCGCATTCGCCATCCGTGCACTGGTGCCATCCATCCCGGCGACCTTATCCGTGATGTGGATCACACTGGGGGTGATGATCTCGGTCGGGGTGGGCCTGTTTTTTGGGTTTTATCCCGCAAATCGCGCCGCCAACCTGGACCCCATCGTGTGCCTGCGCTACGAGTGACGGCCAAGCTGGCACGGGCCCGGTGATATCATATTGACTGTGAGCATGCTACGGCCATCACTGCAACTTAGGGTCGCGCAGAAGCAGATTCTGACCCCCGGCTTGGTCCAAATGGTGACCGTGCTCCAGTTGAACCGGCTGGAGTTAAAGGAGATGATCACCCAGGAAATCGTCGAGAACCCGGTGCTCGAAGAATCCAGCGAGGAAGCCGGCGAAGAGATTACGGCGGAAGAACTGCTGCCCCTGCTGGAGCCCGAGCGGGTCAGCGATCCATCCGACCAGCAGCTCCTGGAAGCGGCCTTGGGCGACGCCGCGCACACCAACGGAATTGCCGGCGAAGTTTCGGCCGACCTGGGCCCGGAGACGTTCCAGGGGACGGTCGAGATTGACACCGCCGGTCCGGAAGCGTCCACAGCCGACGCCGTGGAACCGGCCGCCGCCACAGACCCATTCGACGAGATCGACTTTGGCTCCTTTTTCGACGACTACCTGGACCCCGGTTACAAGAGTCCCGCTTCGGAGTCCGTGGAGAAGCCCTCTTTCGAGACTTTTCTTTCCGCTCCCGTCACCCTGGGCGATCATCTGCATTCCCAACTGAGCGTCAGCGTGCTTTCGGAAGAGATCCGGGACGCCGCGGAATCCATCATCGGCAACCTTGACGAGGATGGCTATCTATCGGCATCCCTGGAAGAGATCGCCGGTATGGGCGATCACACCGCGGAGCAGATCGAGGCGGCGCTGAAGGTGGTGCAAGGGCTCGATCCCGCCGGCGTGGGAGCGCGCAACGTACGAGAGTGCCTGATGCTGGAGTTGGAGAGCATGAACGGGCGCGGCGGTGTGGCTTGGCAGATCGTCTCCGATCACTTACGGCTCCTCGAAATGCGCCAGTATCGCGAGCTCGCAAAGGTGATGGCGCGCCCGATGGATCATATCGAGATTGCCGTGAAGGCTATCCGGCGTCTGAATCCCCGGCCGGGCCTGCGCTTCTCGGGCGCGGGCGCGCGCACCGTGGAGCCGGATGTTTTCTTCATCAAAGACGGCGACGAATACTTCATCCAGATGAACGACGAGGATGTGCCGCAGCTCCGCCTGAACGCGCAATACCGGCGCATGCTCGACAGAGACAACGGGGCCACCAAGGAGGTGCGCGACTACGTGCGCGAGCGTTACACCTCGGCCATCCAGCTGATGAAGAATATCGAGCAGCGCAAGCAGACCATACTCAAGGTCTGCCAGGCCATCGTGCGCCGCCAAACCGAGTTCCTGGCGAACGGACTCGACTACCTGAAGCCCATGATGATCAAAGAGGTAGCCGAGGAAGTGGGTGTACATCCTTCCACAGTGAGCCGCGCGGTAGCCAGCAAATACGTACATACGCCGCAAGGAGTTTATGAGCTCCGGTATTTCTTCTCCGAGGCCGTGCAGGGCCCGCTGGGAGGCAATACGCCGCTGCTGCTGCTGAAACGAAAGGTGAAGAAGATGATCGAGGAAGAGGACACCGCGCATCCGCTCACCGACGAGCAGATCACTACGGCGCTGCAGCACGAAGGCATCAACGTGACCCGGCGTACGGTGGCCAAGTACCGCGAGGATATGAAGATTCCTTCAACACACCAAAGACGGGTTCGCCCCTGATCTTGTGGGGCGGGCAATCGTGCCCGCAGCCGGCATTCAGCCGGCCTGGGTACGGAGGGACGCATGAAGATCACATACACAGGCAGGCAAGTGGAACTGGCTCCGGGGCAACTGAAAAAAATAGAGGCGCAATTTGCCAAGGTGGGCAAACTTCTGGACGGGCGCGAGGAGAAAGAGGCGCACGTGGTCTTGTCTCTGGAACGGCATCTGCACCAGGCCGAGATCACAGTGAGTTACTATAACCACCAACTGGTGGGTATCGGTTCCAACGTGGACCTGACTACGGCCATCCACTCTGCCATCGAGAAGCTCGAAAAGCAAAGCATCAAAGTCCGCGCCAAATGGCGGGACACCAAGCGCACGCCGCGCAAACAGGAAGCCGCCGAGGCCGTCGCGCCCGCGGTGCCGGCCGCCGAGGCGGAGGAGCCGGAAATCCAGCGCCATGTTAACCGTATCAATCATCACGAGCGCCGCAAGCCCATGACCTTGGAGGAAGCTCTGCTCGAAATGGAGAAAGGCGCCGACTACCTGGTCTATCGCGACGCGGAGACCAGCCGCGTGGCCGTGCTGGTGCGGCGCCGCGACGGTAATTTCGATTTGATCGAGGCCTGACGCGGCGGAATGGCGAAACAGACCGATCCGGCCACTAAACGCCGCGCCGCGGACCGCCCTGCGGAGCTGGTAATCATCACCGGCCTCAGCGGCTCGGGAAAAGGCTCCGTGCTGAAGGCTCTGGAAGATCTGGGTTACTATTCGGTCGATAACCTGCCGGTCGATCTGATTCCCAAATTCGCCGAGCTGACCCAGGATTCCGCCAGCGTTCGCGCCGCCGCCCTGGTGGTGGACGTACGCGAGGGCGAGGGATTGAAACGCTTCCCGGATATCTACACGCGTATTCGCAACCACGTGAAAACCCGGTTGGTGTTTCTGGAAGCCGACGACAACGCCATCCTGCGCCGCTTCAGTGAAACGCGGCGTCCGCATCCGCTGGGCACCGGCAACTCCATCGCCAAGAGCATCAAGTCGGAGCGCCGCCAACTGGCGCCCATCCGGGCTATGGCGGACCTGATCATTAATACTTCCAAGTTCACCGTGCATGAGCTGCGCGACTTTATCAAGGAGAGCTTTCGCGGCGACCGCGCAGAATCGAAGATCATGGTGTATGTCACCAGCTTCGGCTACCGCCACGGCGTGCCCGCCGATGGCGACCTGGTCTTCGACGTGCGCTTTCTGCCGAACCCGAACTACATTCCGCGCTTCAAGAAACTGACCGGGCGGCATCCGCAGGTGGCTAAGTACATCCGATCGTTCCCGCAGACAGTGGAGTTCATCGAGCGCATCTCGGAGCCGCTGATCTACCTGATGCCGCATTACATCCGGGAAGGCAAGAGCTATCTGACTATTGCGTTAGGCTGCACGGGCGGACACCATCGTTCGGTGATGATCGCGGATGAGATCCGGAAGCGGTTGGCGCAGGCGGGCTTTCGGGTGAAGGCGACGCATCGGGATGTGGGGAAGGCGGTATAGGTTCGTGGAGTGCGGCGAAGTTATGCCGATGCGCTTTAGCTTTGATCCTCGAAAGAGCAGGCGCCTTAGGGAAAACCCCGGCGTGGCATAGGTTTCGAAGAGGCGCAGGAGGTGTTTTCCCGTGCCTATTGGCTTGATCGCCGATCCGATGTTCCAGAGCAGTTTCTGGCCGTCGGCTGGGTGGGTGGCCGGTTGTATTCCGTGATTTTCGAGTTCAGGGAAGACGAAGAGGGCGAGATTCTGCACCTAGTCACGCTGTGGAGATCAACGAAGTAGGAGATCCGATTGTATGAAGAAAACTCGTAAATCCGCCAAGCCCGATTCCGCCGATGCGATTGCACGGCTAGCCGATCGCGGCGCGGACGTTTCGCATTTCTTCAAGGGCCAGGGACGCATGGTTCAGCCAATCCAGCGTGTCAACGTGGATGTCACCGCCAGTATGCTGGAGGAGTTGGATAAAGCTGCTCTGGACCTCAAACTGAGCCGCCAGGCGGTCATCAAAACGCTGGTCCGGCAGGCTCTCGATCAACACTACCTGGCACAACGCGCCAGACGGCCGCAGGCGTCGTAATCGGCCCACTTTCGCCGGGACGGCAAAGCCGGACTCAGAAACAACCTGAGCGCTACCTTCCAAACCGACCCCGGACGCAGGCGCTGCCTCACCAAGATCAGCGTCATCACAGTCACAATCACGCCGCCGTGCGCCAGAACGAAGTAGATGCTCGGATACACTCGGATACGAAAGCAAGGCGTCTAAGGTCGGGCGTCAACACGGCCGTGCTTCAGCGTGGCCATAAAGCTTTCGCACTTACCGTTCTCCCAGGGACAGCCCGGGCGGCTCATGCTCAGTTCCGCGCCAATACCTTCCAGCCGGCTCACATACAACTTACAGGCATACTGAGAGCCGCGATCGGAGTGATGGACCAAGCCGGGTTGCGGCTGCCGGCTGGCAATCGCGCGCTCCAGCGCCAGCAGCGCCAGTTCGGTGTCCAGCTTGGGTCTCAGCGCCCAGCCTACCGCGCGCCGCGACCAGGCGTCCAGCACCACCGCCAGAAACACGAATTCCCCCCGCAGGTGCAAGTAAGTCAGGTCCGCCACCCAGAGTTGGTTGATGTCACTTAGTACTAAGTGCTTGGCTAAGTTAGGATGCACATGAAACGGATGATCTGACTCTGTAGTAACTGCGAACTTACGCCGCCGCACTGCCAGTAAGTTGTCCCCTCGCATCACCCCCGCGCCTTCTTTGCGCCTACCTGAAAACCCTCCCGCTCGATGCTTGTATCCGCCGATACCCATAGTAGCGATGCGCTACCGCCGTCCGCTGGATGGCATCCCGCAACGCCATCTCCGCCGCCTGCTCCCAGTGCCGGTAGAAGCTCGCCCGGCTCACCTCAGCCAACTGGCACATCCCCGCAATGCTCAATTCGCCCAGGGCGGCTTCCAACTGGCCGATTTTGGCCTCCAATTCCCGGATGCGCTGGTCGCGCAAGTCCTGCGGCCCCGAGTCGTTGCCGTAAGGCTGGCCGGCGGCTTTCCGCTTCCGAACGTACAATAACGTACGGTTAACCCCCAGTTCAGCAGCTTTCACGCTCTCGCCGGCTTCCATTCGCCCGATGACTTTTTGCTTCATGCCGACGGGATGCCGTCGGTAGCTCCTAACCTTCTTTGCCATAGACACTCTCCATTTAATGAAAAGTGTCGCATCTCTGACTGTCTCATTTTAGGGGCGCAGTCCAACGGGACGGGCGATTTGGGATCGGCGATAGGAGACCGGAGATCCTTGGCTGTCGGTTCTTCTGTGGGGCCTGGGTTTCGGGGAATTTGGGGGTGAGGGCTGCAAGTGATTGAAAGGGTGGGGAAGATTCAGTGGCCGGATGTGAGACTTGCAGAAGGGACGCGCTGGGCGGCCGGAGAGCGGGTCGCGCCTGAAGGATGGAGGACCCGCGCAGGCCTGGAGCCTGCCCAGAGGCCTGCCCCACTTGGATGGCTGAATCGCTGCTCCTACCCAATTCTGGTCGTTGGGATGCCGATGCCCGATGAAGCGCATCCAGAGCTGGACAACGCTGAAGATGGAAAAGGTTACGGGCGGTGATGGGTTACACTGCGACTAAGTGCGCCATCTGGTGGAGTCCGCGTCGTACGCCGTGTTGCTGGATGCCGCGGCGGAATTTCTGGCATCGCTGCGGGACCACCCGGAGATTGTAGTTCTGGCGCAAACCCGTGGCGCGGCCGACGATTTCGTGCGCGCGGCTTGCAAGACCGGCCTGCTGGGCGTGCATCGCATGACGCTCACCGGACTGGCGGTGGATCTGGCCGAAGGGCCGCTGGCGTTCGCCGGGCTAGCGCCCGCGGGGGTCTTGAGCACGGAGGCTATGGTCGCGCGCCTGATCCATAAGCTGAAGGCGGCGGGATCCATTCCGTATTTTCAGCCGGTGGCGGATACGCCTGGATTGGCGCGGGCGGTGGCTGCCACGATTGCCGAGCTGCGCCTGGAGGGCGTGCGGCCGGAGCAAGTGGCGGCAACAGGCTTGCCGGGCCGCGACCTGGCGCGGATGGCGGCGCTCTACGAGGAGGAGTTGGCGACCCGGTCGGCGGCCGACTTCGCGCTGCTGCTGCGGTATGCAATCGCCGCGGCCAGGCTAGGGAAGCATCGCTTACTGGGGCTGCCGGTCGTGCTGCTGGATGTGGATCCGGAAGGGGCGTTGCGGGGGGAATTGGCGGAAGCGGTGCTGGAGCGGGCGCCAATGGTGTTCGATGGGCGACTCGGCCGGCACGGGCCGGCGTGGACGCCGACTGCAGGACTGGAGTCCTGCCCCACTTCGACTCTTGATCGGATTCGCCAGTCCCTCTTCCTGGAAAGTGTTCCGCCCGATGGAGAGCCGGATACCAGCCTGGACTACTTTTCCGCCGCGGGCGAGGCGCTCGAATGTGTAGAAATCGCGCGGCGGATGCGGAAGGCCGCGGCTGAGGGCGTGGGGTTCGACCGGATGGCCATCCTGCTGCGGTCGCCCGAGCGCTACCAGCCATTGGTGGAAGAGGCACTGCGGCGGGCGGGCATCCCGGCGTATTTCAGCCGTGGGGTGGCGCGGCCGGATCCGGCGGGACGCGCTTTTTTGGCATTGCTGGCGTGCGCCGGCGAGGGCTGCTCCGCGACGCGCTTTGCCGAGTATCTGTCGCTCGGTCAGGCGCCCGCGCTGGACAGTGGAACGGGCGCCGGTGCAGCCGTGCCACTTCCGCCGGCCGACGAAATGCTTGCCAGATTGTACGAGCGCGCCGAAGCCGATGCGCCGGTGGCCGACCCGGCGCCGGAGCCGGTGGAAGGGGAAGATGCCGCAGTAATCGGCGGGACGCTGCAATCGCCCGCGGCGTGGGAGAAGCTGCTGGTGGATGCGGCGGTGATTGGCGGCCCGGAGCGCTGGGCGCGCCGCCTGCGGGGACTGGAAGGCGAGTTCCGCGTGCGGCTCGCGGATCTTGGAGAAAAGGAAGAAGGCCGCCGCGAGCACCTGCAGCGTGAAATCGACCGGCTCAGGAATCTGGAGCGTTTTGCGCTGCCGCTGATCGATCGGCTGGCGGCGTTGCCCCGGCAGGCCGATTGGGGCGATTGGACGGAGCACTTGGGCGCGCTGGCCGCGGCTGCCCTGCGCCGGCCGGAATCGGTGCTGTCGGTGCTAGGCGAATTGCAGGCCATGGCCGAGGTGGGGCCGGTGGGACTGGAAGAGGTTTCCGGCGTGCTATCCGACCGCCTGCGCTTCCTGCGCCGCGAGCCGCCGCTGCGCCGCTATGGCAGCGTGTTTGTGAGCGGCATCGATGAAGTGCGCGGGCGCGTGTTCGACATCGTGTTTCTGCCGGGACTGTGCGAAGGCCTGTTTCCGAGCCGCGCGCACGAGGACCCCATCTTACTGGATATATACCGGGCGAAGCTGAATGCCGGTTTGCATGTGCAGGACGACCGGGTGGCCGACGAGCGCCGCCGTCTGCGCATGGCATGCGCGGCGGCCCGCGCGCGCCTGGTGTTCTCATACCCCCGCGTGGACGCCGTGGAATCGCGGCCGCGCGTGCCCTCGTTCTACGCACTCGAAATCGTGCGCGCGGCGCATGGAAGATTGCCCGGGCTGCGCACATTCGAAGAGAAGGCTCGCCGAGGCGCGCCCTCACGCCTGGATTGGCCGGCGCCTGCCGACGCGCTCGAAGCTATCGACGATGCGGAGTTCGATCTGGCCGCCTTGGGCCGGGCGTTCGACCTGAACGCAGACGATGCCAGAGGGGTGGGGCACTACCTGATCGGGGCGAATAATTACCTGGCCGATTCACTGCGCCGTTACGCGCGGCGCAACCGCACAGGGTGGTACGCGGCGGATGGGATCGTCGAGCCGGACGCGGCCACGCGCGCCGTACTGGCCACGCAAAGGTTGGCGGCGCGCAGTTATTCGCCGTCGGCGTTGCAGCATTTTGCGGCGTGTCCCTACCGTTTCCTGCTGCATGCGATCCACAAGCTGCGGCCGCGCGAGGAGAAGATTGCGCTGGAGCGGATGGACCCGCTCACCCGCGGTGCGCTGTTTCACGAGGCGCAGTTCCGGCTGTTCCGAGAATTGCAGTCCGCACAACTGCTGCCTATCGACCGGCGGAATGCCGCGCGCATTATCGAAATCGCCGATGGAGTACTGGATCGCGTGGCGGCGGAGAACGAGGAGAAACTGGCGCCCGCCATTCCGCGCGTATGGCGCAGCGAGATCGAGGATCTGCGCCTCGACCTGCGCGGTTGGATCCAGCAAGCGGCGGGCGATTCCGAGGGCTGGCTGCCTACCCATTTCGAATTCGGCTTCGGCGGCGCAAGCATGCGGGAGGGCGAACTGCGCGACGCCCAGAGCACGGCGGCCGAGGCGGTGCTGGATAGCGGCGTGCGCCTGCGGGGTGCGATCGATTTGATCGAGAAGCATACAGTCCGCGGCACGTTGCGCATCACCGACCACAAGACCGGCAAGCCGCCGCGGGAATTGCCCAAATACGTGGGCGGCGGCGCCCTGCTGCAACCGCTGGCGTACGCCATGGCGGCGGAGTCGCTGTTGGGCGCGTCCGCGGAGGTGAGCCGGCTTTCCTACTGCACCCAGCGGGGCGGTTACCAGGAAATCAGGTTCGACGTTACGCCCGGCCACCGCGCGTTCTTCACGCATGCCATGTCGCTGATCGACGGCGAAATCGACCGCGGGTTTCTGCCCGCTGCGCCGCAAACCGGCGCCTGCGGCATGTGCGATTATCTGCCGGTCTGCGGCCCCAACGAAGAGCGCCGCACCGCGCGTAAACGGCGGGAGCCGCTCGAAGCCCTGCAGGATTTGAGGAACATTCCGTGATTCCGAGTGTGCAGGCAGGCGTTCAAAGCGGCGACGATGCCGCCCGCGAGCGTATCCGCAATTCGCTGGGCGAAAGCCTGATTGTGGAGGCTTCGGCCGGCACAGGCAAGACGTCGGAGCTGATCCGGCGCATCGTGCGCGTGCTGGCTACGGGAACGCCGGTGCACGCAATTGTGGCAGTCACGTTCACCCACAAGGCGGCGGGCGAACTGAAGATCCGGCTGCGGGAAGAACTCGACAAAGCGCGCGCCGGGTGCGGCGATGCTGAAGAGCGGGCGCATCTCGAAGATGCGCTGGAACGGCTGGAGGAGGCGGCCATCGGCACCATTCACGGCTTCTGCGCGCAGATCCTGCGGGAGCGGCCGGTGGAAGCGCGCATCGATCCGGCCTTCGAAGAACTCACTGAGCCGGAAGCCGACCGCTTGCGCGCGCGGGCGTTCGATTTGTGGTTTCAGCGGAAGCTGGATGCGGGTTCGGAACCGTTGCGGCGAGCTCTGGCGCGACTGGCCTGGCGCGACTGGCAATCCGACAGCCCGCCGGTCGAGTCGCTGAAGTACGCCGGCAAGCAGCTGGTGGATTGGCGCGACCATACGGCGCCCTGGCGCAGGGAGGCGTTCGACTGCAAGGGCCGCATCGATGCGCTGCTGGCGCAATGCCGCGCGCTGGCCGCAGTGGTGGGCCAGTGTACGCGGTCGAGCGACAACCTGGTGAGATCCATGCGTCCGTTGATGGACCTGACCACCGGGCCTTCCGATTACGACACGATGGAAGCCCGCCTGTTGAAACTGGAGCGCGATCTGAAGCGCGATTTCAAGAAAGGCTCCGGGAACTTCGCACCGGGCATTTCGCGCCAGCAGGTGCTGGATGCGCGCGACGGGCTGCTGCACGATCTCGACGCTTTTCGCGGGGATGCCGGAGTGGACTTCGCGG
This sequence comes from Bryobacteraceae bacterium, assembly GCA_035511215.1. Lineage (GTDB taxonomy): Bacteria > Acidobacteriota > Terriglobia > Bryobacterales > Bryobacteraceae > Bog-159. Next base: position 10,323 of record DATKFU010000275.1, read on the forward strand.
CCGCGCTGAGAGACGAAATGCAGGATTTCGTGGAGGCTTACGGCGAGCGCAAGAAGCGGGCGGGCAAGCTCGATTTCCTGGACCTGCTGCTGCTGGTGCGCGACCTGGTGCGCGACGATCGGGACGTCCGCGGTTACCTCCAGGCCCGCTTTAGCCGAATCTTCGTGGATGAGTTTCAGGACACGGATCCGCTGCAAGCTGAAATCCTGATTCTGCTTTCCGCCGACGACCCCGCGCAGAACGATTGGCTGAAGGTGCGGCCGGTCGCGGGCAAGCTTTTTGTGGTGGGAGATCCCAAGCAATCGATCTACAAATTCCGGCGCGCCGATGTGGTGCTCTATGAGAATGTCTGCACGGCGCTGGCTTCCCGCGGGGTGGCGCGCATCCATTTGACTAAGAGCTTCCGCGCCGTGCGCCCGATCCAGCACCTGGTGAACGCTGCCTTTGCACCGGAGATGACCGGTGACAGCGACCGCGGCCAGGCGCGCTATGCGCCGCTCGAAGAACATACTCCGGCCTATGGCGCGCAGCCGGCCATTGTGGCGCTGCCCGCGCCGGCGCCGTACGGCATGGCGCGCGTGAGCAAGGAGAGGATCAACGCTTGCCTGCCGGATACGATAGCGGCGTACATCGACTGGCTGCGGAAGGCCAGCGGCTGGCAGGTGCGCGACCTGCAGGACGGAACGCGTGTGCCGTTGCAGGCCAAGCACATTTGCGTGCTGTTCCGCCGCATGACGAATTATGGCACGGACCTTTCGCGCGACTACACGCGGGCACTCGAATCGCGCGGGATTCCGCACCTGCTGGTGGGTTCGAAATCCTTTTATCATAGGGAGGAAGTCGAAACTGTGCGGGTGGCGCTGGCGGCCATCGAGTGGCCGGACGACGAGCTATCGGTGTTCGGCACGCTGCGCGGGTCGCTGTTCGCCATCCCGGACGATTTGCTGCTGCGCTTCCGTTTTGAAGTAGGCCGGCTGCACCCTTTCCGGCTGGCCCCCAGCGCAGCCGGGGAAGAGTTGCCGGCCGCGTTTGGGCCCATACCAGGGGCCCTGGCGATCCTGGCGGATCTGCATCGCCTGCGCAACGCGCGCCCCGTCGCGGATACCGTCAACGCGCTGCTCGAAGCCACGCGCGCGCACGCCGGATTCACGCTGCGCCGCGCGGGCGCCCAGGCATTGGCGAACGTCTACCGCATCTGCGACTTGGCCCGTACGTTCGAACTGACGGGGGGGCTTTCCTTCCGCGGCTTCGTGGAGGAACTGGCGGCGCAGGCGGAGAAGGCCGAATCGACCGAAGCGCCGGTGCTCGAGGAGGCATCCGACGGCGTGCGCCTGATGACCGTGCACTCGGCCAAGGGCCTGGAGTTTCCGGTGGTGATCCTGGCCGATATGACCGCGAACCTGGCGGCACGCGAGGCGGAACGGTTTGTCGAAGGTTCTCTCTGCGCCACGCGTTTGTTGGGTGCCGCGCCGCGGGAATTACTGGAGCGCGAACGGCACGAGCACACGCGCGAACTCGCTGAAGGCGTACGTGTGGCATATGTGGCGGCCACGCGGGCGCGCGATCTGCTGGTGATTCCGGCGGTGGGCGACGAGGAGCGCGAAGGCTGGCTGGGCCCGCTCAACAAAGCCATCTACCCGGCGCGCGACCGGCGCCGCGCGAAGGCCGCCGCCCCGGGCTGCCCGGATTTCGCGGGCGACCGCACGGTGCTGGAACGCCCCGCGGAGCACCTCGGGCATCCCGAGGATTCCGTGCGTCCCGGTCTGCACGTCCCGCAAGCCGGCGAACACCAGGTGGTCTGGTGGGATCCCCTGGCGCTGCGGCTGGAAGTGGCGCCGGGCTTCGGATTGCGGCAGGAGGACATTCTGGCGGGTGAGCCTACATCGCGCGCCGCCGCGGGGATCGAGCGTCACCGGCTATGGCAACAGCAACGCCAGGAATCGATCAAGCGCGGCCAGGTGCCGGCCTTCCGCATCGTATCGCCGACCGAAGGCCTCGCAGAGCCGCCGGAGCGCCGCGTAGTATATCTTGAATCGGCGTCGAGCGGGGCCGAACGGCCTGGCGGCCGGCGTTTCGGCATATTTGTGCATGCCATCCTCCGCGATCTGGAGTTGGGGGGCACGCCGGATCAGATCGCCGCGCTTGCCCGGGTGCACGCGCGTCTGCTGGACGCGCCCGCTGAAGAAGCCGATGCGGCCGCCGCATCGGTCGAAGCCGCCTGGGCACACCCCTTACTGGCGCGCGCACGTGCCGCCGCGCGCTGCCATCGCGAACTGCCGATCCACCTGCGCCTGGAAGACGGACGGCTGCTCGAAGGCGTGATCGACCTGGCGTTCGTCGAGCGCGGCCGATGGGTGGTGGTCGATTTCAAGAGCGATGCAGTCGGCGCCGCCCGCTACGAACGCCAGTTGCAATGGTATCTCTACGCACTGTGGAAGGCCACGGGGCGCGAAGCGGCCGGGCACTTGCTGCGGATTTGAAGTGGCAAGTGGTTGATAACGTGGTAGATTACTGGCCACGGGCACCTGCTGCGACGGCTTTCATTAAAAAACGTTAAAATGAGACGATTCGGTGTGAAACTGTTGACTGGCGGGGAGGCATCGTGATCTAATTCGAGCGTACCGTTTGCTCTGCGCGGTTCATGTGTACTTTAGGGACCGGAAAACGGCGGTTTGGCCGTTGAATGCAAAGAATTTCTCTTGACATGGCCGCAGCGATACGCTATGAATAGCTTTACTGAGTCCGCAACACATGCAATTCTTGGGCAATCCTGCGAGCCGGCCAAAGATAAAAACAGACACACGCAGCCCTATCGCAGGGCGTAGTATGGCAGTACCCGGTGCCAGGTTGTAGGGTTGCCGGCAAAATTTTGATTTGAATCTCCGCCCGCACGGAGAAGTTCCCTAGGTGGTACAGAAGGCAGTTGGAGAGAGGCTCAGGTTGAGAGAGAACTTCGACCGATTCAATTTCGCAATTCACAAGGAGAAGGAAATGGCAGATTTTCGCAAATGGATTCTGGCGTTCGCTGCGCTCGTCCTGGTACTGGGACTGGCGGCGCCGGCGAGCGCGCAACTCAGTTGTACCTCATCCCTCACGGTAGTTCCCTCGCTACGTCACGAAGGGTTCACCGAGTTAACCGGTGACATTTTGTTGAGCTGTACCTCCAGCAAGACGCCCGCGCCTTCGACGCCCACTGGCACTCCAATACCGACGGCCAATTTTACGGTGTCATTGAGTGCGCCTGTCACCAGCCGCATTCTGGGCGGAGCTTTACCGCAAGCGCTGACCGACGCGATTTTGTTGGTTGACGATCCCGCCCCTGGGGTTCAGAATGTTTGCACCACACCGCTGAATCCGGCGGAAGCATGCGTGGATTTGGGCACCACTCCTCCGGGATCTCCGCTGAACACACCGGGCGAGTACAACGTTTTCCAAGGATACTTGGGCGCCACCACGCCTGGACCGAACACAGTCACGTTTCTGGGTGTGCCGGTCGATCCTCCTACCACGACGGTGACGTATCGCATTACGAACATTCGGATCGACGCTACCACCCTGGCCCTCGGGTCCGGAACTGGCGGCACGACCCCTGTGTACGCATACATCTCGGCCAGCCCGAGTTCATCCGTCAACATCCAAAATCCGCAGGTGGTCGTCGGGCTCGTTGGTTGGGGCCTTACCACTTCGACGGCCTCTGCAGGCGCGTCCTTATTCCAGTGCCAAGCCTTTACCGGCACGCTGGGAACCATAACATTTACAGAGAACTTCGCGACGGCCTTTAAGACTCAGGGGGCGAGCGGAACAACCTACCCGCAGAACCTTCCAGGCTTCCCGTATAACACGGAAAGTGGGCTGGAGATAGCGCTTTCAGACGGTGAATCGGGGTATGCCGACACGCCGACAGAGCTGGAGGCGACTATCACCAATATACCCGCAGGAGCTACCATCTCTGTGCAGAGTTATGCAGTGTCCACAGCTAGCGTTACATGCGCAGCGGGAGCTGTTGGATGCGTGCCCGTTCTCTCGGATGCCAACTTGATCTCACCCGCGGCTGGCACTCCTGGGGTGAACACGCAAGTTGTAGTTGCCGACAATTCAACGGGGACAGCACCCATCCCCAGCGTGACGGTCGTCTGGCAAATTACCGATACCAATCCCGCGGCGATTGATTCACTCGCGTTCACCGTCACCGGTACACTGGTACCGCCGTCGGGCACCCTCACCCCGACTACCCTCACGGGTCCCGTTAATATAACGACCGGCTTCTGGCCGCAGGCTACTGCAGCCTCTACTACCGAGGCAATTCCGACCTTCTCCTCGACGGTAGAATTAAACAGCACTCCGACCAGCTTGTTTACGATCGCGCAGTGCGAGACGATCTTGCTGTTCCCGTACATCACCGACTTCTACGGATTTGACACCGGTCTGGCAATCTCCAACACTTCGTTGGATAGCCTGCCGACAGGCCAGACCGCGGTCGGCCAAACGGGAACTTGCTCTGTAACCTTCTTTGGTAATGGGGGTATTGCTACGACCCTCGGAACCAGCGGCGTTTACAGCTCGACCTCGGATACGGTTCTAACCACCGGCTTGATTCCGCCCGGACAGACATGGGCGTTCGCATTGTCTGGAATCGATCCTGGGTACAACAGCACACCGACCTATGGGACGACCGGGTACGCGATCGCGACTTGCAATTTCCAATATGCTCACGGCTACTCCTTTGTGAGCGACACTGGGATCCGCAATTTCGCGGCAGCTTATCTGGCGCTGATCATCCCCGATGCAACGCGTACCGCTACGCCGTTCACTTGTTCGGCGGGCACAACCGCTTGCGCTTTGACGGGTGAGCAACTCGTTCACTAACCTTCACGGCGCGAGTCGTGGAAAGGGGGGAGCCAAAAGCTCCCCCCTTTTTTTTTGGATCCGGGACGTGCTAAACTGGTCTTCCGCGTCCGCCATTTTCTCTTGTTCCTTTAACGTCATGGAGGACGTGTATGCAGAAACTCAAGCTTCTCGCCGGCACTTTTCTAACCGCGTTGTTCCTTTTTCCGGCTTTTTGTCAGGCTCAAACCATTTCGATTGTTTCCGGTAATGGACAGTTGGTATGCCCGAACTGTCCGCTGAACCCCGGAGTATACGCACCGTTGGTGGTGCAAGTAAACGATGCCGCCGGGGCGCCAATGGTGAACGCCGCGGTTACCTGGACGACCACTGAACAGGGGGCAGCCCAGCAACCGGCGGCGTCGACGACCATGACGAACAACCTGGGTCAGGCCAGTTATGAGTTCCAGATTGTTCCGTTTCAGGCCGTGGAGTTCTTTTATTCGAGTACGGTGGTTGCGGCCGCACTCAATACCAGCGTCACATTCACCGAGACAACGGCTACACCTGGCACAACTCCGGCCGTTGCCACCGTTAGTCTCATTCCGGCTGGGACGCCTCCCACGCTTAGCGGCGTCGGGGGGCAAACAGCCTCCACTTCGATCGTGGTAAGCCTGGTTGGAACGAATGGGACCGGGGCCATTCCGAATATCCAGGTGACGCTGAAGTCCGAGACGGCCGGCCTGACTATTAGCTGCGCCACGGAAGCCGGCCAGGAACCGGGTACCATTCTGACTAATAACAGTGGTACGGCGACGTGCAACCCAGTTTTTGGCAACAAGCTCGGAACCGGGACTTATGAGGTCATCGTTGGCAACAACTTCGAGACCTTCGGTCCGGCAACGTTTTCGGTCATCCCCGGACCGCCCAGTCTGATCAACATCTTTAGCGGCAATAATCAAACCGTCAACGCGGGCGCCCTGGCGCCGGCGTCGTTAATCGCTCAGGTGACCGATGCCGGCGGAAATCCATCTGCCGGCGCCCCGGTCAGCTGGTCCGTGACGGCGGGTACCGCAACCCTCAGCAACACCGTCTCGTCTTCGCTGGCCCCCTACGGCTACGTCTCGACTTGGATCACCCCGACTGCGGGACCGGTTAACGTAACGGTGAGGCTGGCCGCCAATAGCAGCGTGCAAGCGGTTTTCACGGTCAATGTAAACGAAGTGATTACGACTATGCAAACCATTTCCGGCGATGGCCAGCAGGCCTTGGAGGGAGCGGCGTTTGCGTCTCCGTTGATCGTGCAGGTGAACGACAACACCGCGCCAGTGCCGGGCGCCACGGTAAGCTTTGCGGTGACCAGCGGATCCGCCACCCTGAGCGCGGCCAGTGCGACTACCAATGCACAGGGCCAGGCGCAGGTCACGGCCACGGCGGGGGTCACATCCGGTCCGGTGGTGATTACCGCCAGCGCCAAATCCGGGAGTTCGACGTATAGCCAGACGTTCAACCTGATTGTGAACCCGCCCGGAGCGACCATCACCGCGGTCGTGAATGCGGCGGGCTTCCAGAATCAGTTCGTCTCGCCGTGCAGTCTCGCGACGATCTACGGAACGGGGTTGGCGCCCGCGCTGCAAGGCGTAGCCTCCGCGACGATCGCGCCGCAAACCCAGGTAGCTGGCATCACCGTGCAGTTCGGCGGCGTGCTGGCGCCGATTCTGTGGGTGGCGAATGTCAATGGCCAGCAATCCGCGTCGGTGCAGGTGCCCTGCGATGTCCCGTCGTCGAGCGCCCTCCCGCCAGCCACAGTCCCGATGGTGGTGACCGTCAACAACGTAGCTTCCCAACCATTCGCGGTGACCGTGTTGCCGGCAAGCCCCGGCATTTTCCAATTCACGGACTCCGACGGCAAAATGCGCGCGGTCCTGATCCGGCCGGACGGGTCTTTCGCCTCCGTGACTAACCCGGCTGCACCGGGGGAGATCGTCCGTATGTTTGTTACCGGACTGGGACAGACCACGCCGGCGTTGTTTACCAATGAGTTGGATCCTTTGGTGCTCGACTCCAGCAATAACTGGGTGCCGCAGACTCTTACGGTAGTTGACCCCGTGATCGTGGGCGTTGACAACGGAGGCGTGCTGGTGGTCTCGTCCACGTATTCCTACGATATGGTGGGTGTCTACCAAGTGGATTTCCAGGTGCCTCAGAATGCCGCGGCGAACAACAATTCGCCATTCGCGATTGTGTTGTATGAGGGCACTAATGTGGTATACGGGAATCCATCTTTGATTGCGATTCAGTAGTTTACTGCGCGGATTTGGGGCGGGCGATTGGGGACCGCCCCACTCTGGTACATTGTTGAATTGCGTCTGCTGGCTGCATTTTTCGCCGTAGCGCTCGCGGTTGCGTGGGCGCAGGGCAACTATGAGATCCAGGTATATGGGTCGGACCTGGTCCCGCCCCACAACACCATGGTGGAGTTGCATTCCAACTTCACGGTCGAGGGCAGTAAGACCATCGTCGACGGTATGCTGCCCACCGAGCACCAGGAGCACGAAACCCTGGAGATCACGCACGGTTGGAGCGAGTGGTTCGAGACCGGGCTATATCAATTCACCGACCACCAGCCCGATGGCGGCTGGATGTGGGTCGGCACGCACATCCGCCCGCGCGTAGCCGTGCCGGAACGCTATGGCCTGCCCGTTGGAATCAGCCTGTCGACGGAGATCGGTTATCAACGCGCGATTTTCTCAGCGGATACCTGGACCTGGGAGATCCGGCCCATCGTCGATAAGAAACTGGGGCGCTGGTACAGCGCATTCAACCCATCGCTCGATCGCGCCTTTCACGGTCCCGACACGCGCCGCGGGCTGGAGTTCTCGCCGAACTTCAAAGTCAGTTACGACATTACGCCGAAGATCGCCGCCGGCCTGGAGTATTATGGCGCCCTAGGTCCCGTCACTGGCTTCGATCCGCTGCGCTACCAGGAGCAGCAGATCGTGCCCGCCATCGACCTGAATCTGAATCCGAAATGGGAGTTCAATTTCGGCGTGGGAGTAGGCGTCACACAAGGCACCGATCATCTGTTGGTAAAGATGATCCTGGGCTACCGCCTCAGCCACTAGTTTTTCCGTCCAGGCTTCTGCCCGAGCGCCACGACCGTGTCGAAGACTTGCCATTGGTCGCGATGCTCCACGCGCAAGACTTCAAACCCGGCCTCGCGCATGATTTCGGCGAACTCCTGCGGCTCGTACAGTTGGAATCCGTCCCAGCCCCGTGTGAGCGGCCCCAGGCTGGCGGCTGACCGGAATCCGGCCGCCAGGCGTCCGCCGCGCTTCATCACCCGCGCCACCTCGCGCAAACTGGCGATCAGGTCGGGCCAATAGTACAGGCTGTTGACGGTCAGCACCTTGTGGAACGTACCGGCGCGGAATGGGAGTTCTGCGACGTCGCCCCATTTGACGGAGACGCGCGCATCCAACTCTTTGTCGCGGACCAGGCGGGCAGCCGTTTCCACCATCTCGCGGGAGTAATCGACCCCCACAATCTTGGCCCGCGGCGCCTTCGCCGCCAGAGTCACCAGCGAGAGACCGCCGCCGAATCCGATGTCCAGGACGGCATCCCTGGGCCGCGGATCGAGCAACTCCACGGCTGCATTCACCAGCCGCGTGTTGGACAGGTTCAAGATGGGCCCCATGAATAGCGCGCCAAACAGGCCGGATGGCTTGCCGAATTGAGACCGGAGGAGAGTGTCACCGTACATAACGAGCCTCCTGTTTATGATAATAGGACATTCTTATCCCGTTTGCCCGCCCGGTCAGGCGCAAGCGTGGGCGTTATAATCAAGGGCGATATGCCCGCGGAGAACGTCCTGGAGCGCATCCCTTTTCAAGCTACGCAGGCCGCCGCCGTTTACGAAAATATCCGGGCCCTTCCGGTCTCGATCCTGCTGGACAATGTGCGCAGCATGTACAACGTGGGGGCATTCTTCCGCACCGCCGATGCGGCCGGCATCCGCCAGCTTTATCTCTGCGGTATCACCAGCCATCCGCCGAAGAAGGCCATCGCCAAGACGGCTCTGGGCGCCGAAGAGCGCGTGCCGTGGGAACACGCCTGGGACCCGCTGCCCATCGTCGATGCGTTGCGCGCGCGCAACAATGAAATTGCGGCCGTGGAGACCAGCGTGCACGCCGTGGACCTGTTCGATTGGAAGCCGCGCTTTCCCGTTTGTCTGGTCTTCGGACACGAAGTGGAGGGCATCCGGCCGGAGATCGCGGCGCGCTGCGACACACACGTGCGCATTCCCATGCTGGGCAGCAAGCATTCGCTAAATGTGGCCACTGCGGGCGGTGTGGCGGTCTACGAATTGCTGCGCAAATACCGCGAGTTGCAAACCCCGTAATGCTATCTGGTCTTTAGCACCCATCCGCCCGTCCGCCTGCGCGCGACGTGTGCTCCCGGAAGGTCAACTTTTTGAAGACGGGCGGCGTGGGCAAAATCACGGCCATTCACGCGCACATGTACCGCAACACGCCGCACGGCAAGGCTACGCTACAGTGGCAAGCCCGTTTTTCTCGACCAGGGACAGGAGCTTAAGCGAGGCTCCCGAAGGCCGCTTTTCGCCGCGCTCCCACTTGCTGACCAGACTGCTTGTCACGTTCAGGTAGTTGGCGAAGACGGTTTGGCTGACGTGCTCTCTCTGGCGGATCGCCTTGATTTCTTTGGGCTTCAATGGCCGGATCGGCGTAAGACAGGTGTCGTCGAAGCGCCGCATGGTCTGTTTGTCGATAGCCCCAACATGGTGCAGCGCCTCCATCGTTTCATGGATGGCCGCCATCGCATCGCTACGATACTTTTTGCTCATTGCTTTTCAGCTCCGTAAAGTCGCCCCTCTTCAGCAACTCCGCGAGTTGCTTCTCCGTCAACGCCAGCAAATGCTGCGCAGCTTCTTTGAATTGCTCCTTCTCGGCGTCGTCGATATTCGCCCGTTGGCTCTTGGCGAAGCCGTACACGAAGAACGCCTTGGCTCCCCGCCGGAGAACCATAATGGTCCGGTAGCCTTTCGATTTCCCCTGACCGGGTCTGGCGATCCGCTGCTTAATAACGCCGCCGCCCAGGTCGGCGTCGACCTGGCCCCGTTCGGCGCGGGCGACAGCCTCGCACAAAACTGCATCCGCGATCCTTCCTTCCTGGCAAAGCGTTGAAACCACCTGGATTTGAAGATACGCACAGTCGCTCCGCCAGCCTCCATTCTATAGCACTAGGTGCCACAATTCTACCCGTCCTGTTTCGTAGGGCTGGAGGGCTAAGCGGCGCCTTCTAGTCGTTGGACAACAGACAGCGACCCCATTTTGGTGTCGCGCGAGCTATATGCCTTGCTGAACCCTGACGCAATTTGGCTTTCTGCGGCCCAATCTAGTCTCCTGTCCTGGCTAATTGTTTACAATCGCTTCCTTGCAGCGGCGCACCTTGTCCAGAATGACGTCGGCCGTGGCCTTCCAGACGAAAGCCTTGGGTTTCTCGTTCCAAGTCGCGAGCCATGCGTAAATCGCCCGC
>DATKFU010000276.1:0-9437 GCA_035511215.1 Bryobacteraceae bacterium
GTGGAAGGAGGGAGGGGCACGCTGGTAGCCTGCAGCGGCCTCACAGGCCGCTACGCGCGTCAGAGCGTCTTTTCCCGATCACGCACCGACATCCACCCACATCTCCCTGAAAACAATCGCAAACCTCCAATCGCCGCCCGCAAATCGCGCCGCCGCCGTGCTACTGTAACGTCGGGTGAGCAAAACACTGGCTCTAGACCAGCGCGCCTGTCACATCGGCATTCATCGGCGTACAAAAATCCGGGTGAAAGGGAACAAATCCAATGCAACGCTTGCAACACTCGGCCGTGCCCCGGATCTCCACCACTCCGCGGAATCGTCTCGAACCCAAATTGATATGACCAAACGAAGCCAATTCGCCCCAATTTGCAACCAAATGTTACACCAAACGCCCTTTTGCAACCGTTCCCCGGCCGCCGCCTGCCACCCCGCACCACCGCCAGCTCATCTCAGTCCCCTTGACATTCTACCCGAGCCGTTCTAAGATTCGCCTAGAATGTCTACTCGAAGACCGGACGACCGCGTCGAACTCCTGCAGGGCACCCTGGATGTGCTGATCCTGCGCACTCTCCTGCTGGGGCCCGCGCATGGCCACGCCATCGTCAAGGCCATCGAGAGCAATTCCGAGGACGTGCTGCAGGTCGAGCAGGGGTCGCTGTACCCCGCTTTGCACCGCCTCATCAAAAGAGGGTGGATTTCCGCCGAGGAGGGGGTTTCGGAAAACAACCGCCGGGCCAAGTATTACAAGCTGACCGCGCGCGGCCGCCAGCAGCTTCAGGTGGAAACCGCCAAATGGGAGAAGCTGGCCCGCGCCATCGCGCGTATCTTGAAACCGGCAGGTGAGGAGGCTAACTCATGAAACCATTTGGCAGGATGGGCCGCATGTTGGACGGTCTCGATGACGACATTCGCGACCACATCGACCGCCAGACGCGCGACAATATCGATCGCGGCGTGCCGCCCGAAGAGGCGCGCCACGCGGCCATCCGCAAATTCGGCAATATCACCCGCGTGAAAGAAAACACGCGCGCGGTCTGGCGCCGGGTGTGGCTCGAACAACTGCTGCAGGATATCCAGTACGGGCTTCGCATGTTGCGCCGCAGCCCGGGGTTCGCCGCGGTTGTCATTCTGACCCTGGCGCTTGGCATCGGCATGAACACGGCGGTCTTCAGCGTAGTGCACGCAGTGCTGCTGCGTCCGTTGGCGTATCCGCATCCGGAGCGCCTGGTCTGGATCGGCGAATACGATCCGAACATCAAGCGCGACGTGGCGTCCCTGGCCGACTTTGGCTATTCGCGCGAGCATGCGCAATCCTATACGGGCATGGCCGCTTACGGTCCGCAGCAGGAGGCGATTGCCACGGCCAAGGCCGCGCAGCAGGTAAGCGGCGTTGCAATCACCGGAGATTTCTGGGCGCTGACGGGCGCGCGGCCCGCTCTAGGCCGTCTGTTCGGCCCGCAAGAACAGAATGCCGTGGTGCTCGCCTGGGACGTATTCGAGAGCCAGTTCGCCGCCGACCCCCATGTGGTCGGAACCTCCGTTGCCGTGGACGGCCGTTCGGTCATCGTCACTGGCGTGCTGCCGAAAGATTTCCGCTTCCAGTTTCCGATGTGGTGGCAATCTCTGGGGCCGCAGCCCGTGGAAGCGTACTTTCCGATGCCTGCGAAAGACATCGCCATGGGCCGCTTCGGCAACGTGGTAGCGTCGCTCAAGCCCGGCGTCCCGGCCGTGCGGGCCATGGCCGAACTCGATGTACTGGAGAAGCGCGCACAAGAGGGCCGCAGCCCCCAGTCTCTGGGGCTGGCGACGGGCCTGAGCATCGAGCCGCTGGCGCACAAATTGACCGGCAGCACGCGCCCGGCGCTGTTCGTCCTGCTGGCGGCGGGCGCTTTCGTTCTGCTCATCGCCGTTTCGAACATCGCGAGCGTTCTGCTGGCGCGGGCAACGGTCCGCCAGCGTGAGATCGCCATCCGCGCGGCAGTGGGTGCGGGACGCGCGCGCGTCATCCGTCAACTTCTGGTCGAGAGCGTCGTGCTGGCTCTGATCGGCGGCGCAGCGGGCCTGGCCTTGGCGCGCTCGGCGCTGGCGATCCTGATACGTCTCTCGCCGAACGCGGCTCCCAGGCTGCAGGAAACCAGCATCGATGGCTCTGTCCTCGCCTTCACGCTGGCCGTTTCGATTGGCGCCGGCATCCTGTTTGGCTCCGGTCCCGCGCTGGCGCTATGGCGCACCAACCTGCACGACGCTCTCAAAGACGGCGCGCGCACCTCCGCGGGCGCTGCCGGACTCCGCCTGCGTGGATTGCTGGTGGCCGGAGAACTGGCTCTGGCGATCATGCTGCTCATCGGCGCGGGGCTGATGCTGAAGAGTTTCTGGCGCATGTATGCGCACCCGCCCGGCTTCGCGCCGGAGAGCATCCTGACGATGAAATTCCGGGTGGCGGGACCGCAGTACCGCGAGAAACCCGCGCAGGACGCATACAAACGCGAGTTGCTGCGTCGCGTCGAATCGGCTCCTGGAGTGCAGGCGGCAGGGTTGTCGAACTGGCTCCTTTGGGACGGCGTACCCTTTCCCAACGATGCTCTGCCCAACCAGTCGCACGTCATTCGCCTGAACGCCATGTCGACCGGCTATTTGAAGGCGCTCGGCATACGTTTGTTGCGCGGGCGCTGGCTCAGCGACACGGATTCCAGCGGCCACGCCGTGCTCCTGAATGAGAGTATGGCCCGGCAGGCATTCGGCGCCGTGGATCCGCTCGGCCGTCAGATTTCCACCCCCACGCCCGCCACCGTGGTGGGCATCGTCGCGGATTTGAAATACGCGCAACTCGACGCCGATCCGCCCCCGGAGATCTACATACCTTACCAGCAGCTTCCCATGGCGGGCGCCAGCGTGGCAGTTCGGACAACCGGCGATGCGTTAGCGATTGCACCCGCCATGCGCAAGCTGATCTCGGGCATCGACCCCACACAGCCGGTCTGGAACGTGAAGACCCTAGAGCAGGCGCTCTCCGACTCGATCGCGCCGCGGCGCTTCAACCTGTTCCTGCTCGGGACGTTCGCGGCGGCCGCCCTGCTGCTGGCGTTGGCGGGCATTTACGGCGTGATCGCATATTCGGTGGCGGAGCGCACCCGCGAGATCGGCGTACGTATGGCGCTGGGCGCGCAGCGTCACGAAGTGGTGCGGATGGTCGTCCTGGAAGGTATGGCGATGGCGATGGCCGGCATGCCCGCCGGGCTGGCTGGCGCTTGGGGTCTGACGCATCTGATGGCCGGCCTCCTTTACAACGTGAAAGCCAACGATCCGGCGACCTTCGCCGCCGTGCTTACCGCACTGGCCGTCACCGCCCTGCTGGCTTGCTGTGTCCCGGCGCTGAAGGCGGCGCGCGTGGATCCAATGGTGGCTTTGCGCTACGAGTAGATCAGTTCGCCGCGATATTGATGTAGAAGGGCATGCTCAGGTCGCCATCGAGCGAGACCGTTACTGGCACCTGCTGGCCGGTGACCGAAGCGGTCAAAGCGAACTGAATCAGCAGATCGCTCGAATTGTTCTGCGCCTGTTGAATGGTGAATACTGGAATGCTTACGCCGCCTTCGACAATCCCGACGCGGCTGGGGGCCGACAGTACCGCCGGATCCAAACCGGTCACGATCAAAGTGATGGTGTCGCCGGGAGCCGCACTCTGCGCCGCGCCCAACGCAACTGCCGTGGCCGATGCCGCTCCTACGATCACCGGCGGCGCCGGATCGATCTGCAACACGATCGGCAAGGCTCCCTGCAGAGTCAGCACCGCCGGTCCGGTAGGCACTCCCACCGGGATCACAAAGTTGATCTGGGTGGGCGAAGTATAGAGGATCTGGGCGTTTTGACCCGCTAGCGTGATGCCCGGCGTACTGCCGGCCGCTTGCAGATTCTGGCCGTAGAGGGAGGCGATTGACCCGGGGTAGAGGCTGTTCTGCACCGGATAGAAAGCGTTTGTCACAGGCAGACTGATAATGGCCAGGCTCGGATTGGCCGGGATAACCTGGAACCCGGAAGCTTGCTCATAGACCTGGAATCCGGAGATCACGCTGGCGGCCGTTTCCTGCTGCAGGGCGTTAGCGGCCACGGTCACATTCGCGACGGCGCAAGTGACAGACGAACAGGATGAGTTACTAAGTGCTTGCGCCGGGCTGAGCACCCACAACCGCCGTACGGCGACATCGCCCGAACCAAACCCGAGGGTCGTCAGTCCGTTCACGAATTGCATGTTGGAGGTATTCACGGTCACCATGGCGGACATTCCCTGCGGCAGTTGGGAGATCGAGATGGCGGCGGCCGGCGGACTGCTTTGCGCATAGGAATAAGTGAAGGGACTCTGCGCCGCCGGCTGCAGGAACGTCGAGTTCTGGCCATCGGAGTTATATACGGTAATGGTGGCGGTCTGGCCGCTGGCGCCGGGCGGCGGCATTACAGAAACAAAGCCGGTCTGGCCGCTAGTGTCCGACTGGCTGACGGCATACGGAACCGTGACCTCGCCCGGAAGGCTATCGAAGAACACCTGGCTATTCCCGTTCAACCCGGTCCCGGCGACGGTAACCGAGCCATCCGGATTGGGCACTACGCCCATCACCAGGGGGGGCGGATTCTGCACGATCTGGAGGCCCCAGGGCAACACGAAAATATCGTCGGGCAGCGTGAAGAACAAGTGCTCGGGTCCGGGGGCGGGCGGCGACGGATAGGTGAAGAATACCGCCAGGGCGCCCTGGTACGCGTTTGTTCCATAGTCCGCCAACGAACCCCCAGGGGCGCCCAGCGCTATAACGCTTTGCACGTTCGTGGAACTGGGCCCGGAGGTGATGCCGGTGCCCTGCGCGACTACCTGGGGGACCGTATTCGCATTATTCGCATTCACGAAGGCCGGCTGGAGGTAGCTCGTCGAACCAGTTGGGTACGAGTCGGAGGGGTACCAGTAAGACGTAACATCGTAGACCTCCACGCCCGCCCGCGGCTGCACGGTGAGATTGATGTTGCCGGCGCTGCCGCCCGGCGCTATAGGGATAGCCGTAAACTGACTCGGATTCGACGCACTATTATAGAAAGCGCTGACAAACGCACCGCTTGCCGTCACCTCGTTGTTGTTCGGGTCGACTGGCGCAATGATGTCGGCCGTGGGTGGCAGTGGATGCACGTACACCCAATAATTTCCCGGCCGCAAGCCGTCGATTTCGTAGCGCCCATCCGGATTAGTCAGGCTGCTGACGGCCGAGCCGTTGGGCAGAATGGCCACCACCGAAGCCAGGTGCACCCCCTGTCCGCCCATGCTCACCTGACCGCTGATGGAGCCAAATCCTGCCGGGAAGCCGCCCGCCGGATAGAGCAGCGAGACGCTGGCGATATCGTCGGCATCGAGCGGCCGTGCGCGGTTGGTGGCGCGCGATACCGCCGTGGACATAGTAGCCGACGTGAAGGTGTGCTGCAGTCCGATCGCATGCCCGATCTCATGCACCAGCGTCATGAAGAAGCTCTCCGAGTAACTCGGCCCGGTATAACTATCGACGTATTCCGGCCCCGGCTGCTGCGTCATGTTGATATTCAAGTGAATCAGCGATAGGGTGATGGGCACGAACTGGGTTCCGTCCGCGGTCGTCGCCAGGTTAGCGGTACTTTCGGGACCGGCATATGCGAGCAGCCCTGGCGGCAGTTCTTCAAAAACAACTTCGCCGCTGGGCACGCTTTGCAGTGTGCCGGCGGCTTGTAGACCGCCAAAGGCCACGCGCAGATCCGAACTGGCAACCGAATTCCACACCTGAGTGGCATTGCGGATTTGCTCTAGCACGGATGGAAAACTGTCATTCGGCGTATAACTGGTAGGTCCGGAGTCGGACACGAAGAAGGTGACGGTCTTGTCGGGAAGCGCAGTAAGATCGAACCTTTCAAAGGCGACGGAGTACCCGGACGACGAATTCAGATAGTGGACATAATGATAGTAAGCGGCCGACGGAGTCACTGCGGCGGCCAGGGCTCCCGCCGCCAGCAGCGCGTGGCATGACCGCCGCCTGATGGTCGCGGCCCGGTTATGCACCGCCGCCTCCGGCTGCGATGGCGGAAATCAGTTGGGTCAACGGCATGCCGATGGGCTGGCTTTTCAACGCCCGGCCAGTGCCGGGATCGAGGATAGTCTCCGTCGTCGGCATCTGCGCCGCCGTAACATTGCCGGACGCGTCCGTCTGCACGGCGAACACGCCTTGGGTAAAGCCCATTGTGTAGACCGCACCCTTGCTGGATGTCCATAGGAACAGCACATATTGCCGGCCAGTTACCAACCGCGGCGCGCCGGCATAGGTCTGGCGGAACCCTTTGGCTGTGCCGCCGGGTACCATCACGTCGATGGTGCTCTCGGTAGCGCCCTTCCACTGCGCCAGCACGCTGACCTTGTAGTGCGTGTAGATGACGCTTCCGGTATAGGATGCGGACGATCCAGTCACCTGCACCTGGACAATGGTAGTGGACTTGGAGATCAGATCGTTCAGGCTGAGCAGCTCCAAAGTGGCGCCCCATGCGGGCGCAAGCCAGACTGCCAGGCAAAGCGCAACTCGCACGGATTTCGGCACGATGTGCCACGGAGCATTTTGCATACCAACTCAAATTATTGAAAACAAATGAAGTTCAGTCACGCCATAATGGCCGGCTGGGTTGCTTGGACACGCCGTAGTGGCGGCATGTCCCAGCGCGGTCACGATTTTCTGACGATCAGCAGCGGTACACGCAGTTCGTGCCGCACCGGATTAATTGTATTGCCGAATATCAAATCTTTCAAGCGGCGATGGCCGTGCGCGCCCATAATGATGAGATCGGGCTGGATCTCCAAAGCATAACGCACGATCTGGCTGCCGGGCCGGGGAGAGTGCACAATGGCGGTCTCGACATCAATGCCATCGGCCCGCAGGGACTCGGCAATGCGGTCCAGGTATTGCTCCCCAGCCTCGACTTCCGCGGTCGACGACAGTGGCCCATAGATCCGGCTGGTGACGCCCTCTTCCACATGCAGCAGATATAGCTTGGCGCCATGCATCTTGGCCATGGCCGATGCATGGCTCAGAGCGTTGCGGTCCAACTCGCTATGATCCAGGGGGACTAGAATCCGGTGGTATTCGAGTGCCGCCGCGGGCTCCGCACCCGGTTCCGGTATGCTCAGCGGCGCGCGTCCGAAACCGTGCCGCGCCCAATGCGCGATCAGCGGTTCAAACGAAATCCAAACCAGCAGTCCGGACACTCCTGCTCCCGCCAAACATAGCGGAAACCAGATGAGGGGATGGCTGGCGGACGAGCCGAGCAACTGGCCCAAGCCATCGACCAGCAGCCAGATGTTGAGGGCCAGGATCAGCACGGCGCAGGCCCATGACAGCCATTGCACCCAGACTTTATTGGCGAAAGGACCCATGCGGCGGCGGTCGCTGGTGAAGTGAATCAGGGGAATGACGGCGAACGGCAACTGCATGCTCAAAATCACCTGGCTCAGGATCAGCAGCTGGTAAGTGCCTTTGTCGCCCGAGATATAGATGACCAGGGCCGCCGGGATGATAGCGATGGTGCGCGTGATTAGGCGGCGCAGCCACGGGCGCATGCGGATGTTCAAGAAGCCTTCCATCACGATCTGGCCGGCCAGCGTACCTGTCAGCGTGGAGGATTGCCCGGAACACAGCAGCGCGACGGCGAACAGGATGCCGGCGAAGGCCGTACCCAGCAGCGGGACTAGCAGCAAATGCGCCTGCTGGATTTCGGTAACCACGATGCCATGCTTGAAGAAGACCGCCGCGGCCAGGATCAGGATGGCGAGATTCACCAGCAGCGCGGCATTCAGCGCTACCACCGAATCCACCAGGTTGTAGCGGCAGGCGCGGCGTTTGCCGGCCTCGGTGTGGCCGATCTGGCGGGTCTGCACCAACGCCGAATGCAGATAGAGATTATGCGGCATCACCGTGGCGCCCAGCATGCCGATGGCGACATAGAGGCTCTTGGCGTTGATGCGCGGAATCACTCCCAGCAGGACTTGCGAAGCGACTGGCTTAGCCAGTACGATCTCAATGCAAAAGCAGGTCGCCATCACCGTGATCAGAGCCAGAATAAACGCCTCGACATAACGGATGCCGAGGCCTTGGAACCAGAGCAACAGCAGCGTATCGGCGGCGGTCAGCAGCACGCCTATCAGCAGGGGAATGTGAAAGAGCAGGTTCAGGGCGATGGCCGCGCCCAGAACCTCGGCCAGATCGCAGGCTGCGATAGCGATCTCGCACAGGATCCAGAGGGCAATGGTAATGGGTCGCGGGTACGTCTCGCGGCAGGCCTGCGCCAAATCGCGGCCGGAGACGATGCCGAGGCGCGCACTCAGGGTTTGCAGCAGGATGGCCATGAAGTTGGACATCACCAGCACCCAGATAAGCGCGTAGCCGAAGCGCGCGCCGCCTTCCAGATCGGTGGCCCAATTTCCGGGGTCCATATAGCCTACGCTGACAAGGTAGGCGGGACCGGCGAAAGCCAGCATCCGCTGCCAGACCGGCATATCGGCCGTGCCGACGGTGGAATGCACGTCGGCGAGGGAGCGGGCGGCCGGCTTGGCGCTGGTAATCACAGTGTCGGAGCGGATCTTAACTACGGTTAACACACGGTGCCTGCCTGTGTCAATGGGCCCGAACCTGAAGTAGGTTTCGTGCATCAAAGGGAGACAGCATGGCTGATATCGACGATCGCGACGCAAAAGTAAGCAGGCGGGAAGCATTTGGACTGGGCTCGGCGTTGCTGGCAACGGCCGCAACCCTGACCATTGCCGGTCCGAGGGATGCGGACGCAACTCCGCAGGCGCAGCGGCCAGCCAGCCATAATGCGCCCAATGAGACTGATCCCGGCCCGCAGAACCTGCCTCTGGCGGCACAAAATCCCGATTCCGAGTGGTCTCCCCCCACCGATAGCGGCACCGTCAAACCATTCAAGTATTCCTTCTCTCTGGCGCACAAGCGTATCGAGAGCGGTGGCTGGACGCGCCAGGTCACGGTGCGCGAATTGCCAATCTCGACAACCATCGCGGGGGTGGAAATGCGGCTGACGGCTGGCGGCGTCCGCGAGCTTCACTGGCACGTGGAAGCGGAATGGGCCATCATGCTGAACGGCAACGCCCGTATCACCGCCGTGGACCACGAGGGAAGGAGTTTCGTCGGCGACGTGACGGAGGGCGACCTCTGGCTCTTTCCGCCCGGAGTTCCGCATTCGATCCAGGGTCTGGGCCCGGATGGTTGCCGTTTTCTGCTTGTATTCGACAACGGCAACTTCGACGAGTTCCATACATTCCTGCTGACGGATTGGTTGTCGCATACGCCGAAGGAAGTCCTCGCCAAGAATTTCAACGTGCCGCAAGCTGCGTTCGACAAGGTTCCCAGGAAGGAGCTATTCATCTTTCAGGC
>DATKFU010000277.1:0-6591 GCA_035511215.1 Bryobacteraceae bacterium
CAGAATGCTAATCGGGCGGTGGCGGCGGCAGACTTCAGCGATATCGCAAAAAGCACGCCAGGAATCAACTTGGGGCGCGTGGAGGTGCTGCCGCTGTATCAGCCGGACACGGGCGTTTCGGCGCCGGGCGTGGTGACCGTGATGGTGATTCCCTACGACCCTACGACGCCGCAGGGACCGGTTCCGGATGCTTACTTCCTGCAGGCGGTGTGCAATTACCTGGAACCGCGGCGATTGGTGACCACGGAAGTACACGTGATCGGGCCGGATTACCAGGATCTGAACGTTTCCGTTGGTTTCGACATTGTGGCGGGTCAGGATGTGGCCACCGTGCAGGCAGGCATCAGCGCCGCGATTAGCAACTACCTGTCGCCGCTGAATGGAGGACCAGCGGGGACGGGATGGCCCTTGCAGAAATCCGTGGTGGATCGGGAACTTCTGGCGCAAGCCGCGCGCGTGAACGGCGTGAGCGACATAAACAACGTGCTGATGTGGGACGTCAACGGCAACCCCATAACCACGCTTCCCATAGCGAATATCCAATTGCCGCGGCTGGACCAGATACAGGTCAACACGGGCGATCCGCAGCCTTTGACGCAGGGCACTACGGGAGCCACGGGAACTACCGCCAGCGGGCAGACACTGGTGCCGGTTCCGGTGAGTCCGGCGGGTTGTTAGGAGAAGACGGGGATGGACGCTAACCAAACTCGATTCCAACTGGTGTTCGGCCAGGCCGATTGGTTCGGCGATGCCGCATCCGGCTCACCGCCCGCGGACGCCCAGATCGCATGGCGCGCCTCGGACGCCACGGTGGGGCTGCCGCAGCAGCTCTTCGTGTTTCCGGTGGCGCCGGGAACGCCGTTGCTGAGCGCGGCTGACCGGCGCGGCGCGGGGCAAGACCGGTACGGAAACTACTACTGGATCGGTCCGGCGCAGGACGAGATTCTGTTCCTGGCCCCCGGACTCCAGCAGCAGGCGCAGCATTTCTGGTCGGCGAGCGATCCGGCGGGCCCTTCCAACACGGGCAGCACCGGAATGTTCTCGCCCGTCTCGGCCTCGCAGGCCGCCAGTTACACCATGGGCGGCCTCACGGTTACCACGCATCATTACCTGCTGGTGGGCCTGATACAGCAGGCCGGGCTTTTGCTCTTCGATCTTTATATGGGCGGCCCGCCGCTTGAATATCTCTGGCCCGCAGGTACGCCTTTCGCGCCGTTCGATCTGGCTGCCGCGCCGGATGGCGGAGCTTGGATTCTGGATCGCGTGAACCGGCGCTACTGGGGCCTCGACCCTTATTTCCGTGTGCTCGGCGCTGTTGAGCCATCCGGCACGCCGCCTCGCGTGGAAGACTTCCAGCCGGTGGCGGACGAAACGGATTTCGGCACGCCGTGCGATTTCGAGGAACCGGTGGCGGCGGACCAGGCGATGCCGGTTGCCGCCGCCGACCCGATCGGCATCGCCGCACTCCCCGACGGCAGCGTGTTAATCCTGGACAGCCAGACCGCGCTGGGCTACTCGTTGATCTACCGCTATCGCCTGCGCAAGATGCTAGGGCCGCCGGTAGCTCTGAATCAGATCGACATCGGACAGCCGGCACTATACCAATTGCTGGGCCAGGATCTGGCGTTTGTCGTCTCGGCGCAGCAGCAGGCGGGCGCGGGTTTACAGGGCACGTTGTATGTGGCCGATACTCTGGGAGCGCAGACATTTGCCTTCGCCTATTCAACAGCCAATTCCGGTTGGGCCTCCGAACCGCTTCCGCAGTTCCTGCCCATGCTGCGGTTTGGCGGGAAGGCGCTGGTGACGGGGCCAGGCGGCGTCAGTTACGATTACGATCAACGCTGGGCGCCGCTGGTAGCGCAACCGCGCGCCCGCTTTAACGTGTCGGGAGTGTGGCAATTGCCCCAGAGAGACGCCACGCAAGGGTCGAACCCGGCCCTGTGCGCTTTCGACGGCAAGGAACCCGGTTGCGTGTGGCACAGGCTGATGATGGACGGCACCATCCCTCCCGGCGCCCAGTTGCAGGTGCAGAGCCGGGCGGCGGATTCGATGGCGTTGCTGAGCAACGCGGCGTGGAATACCGAGCCGCTGCCCTATTTGCGCGCCACCGGAGCGGAGTTGCCATATTACCAACCCGCCCTCAACTGCTCGTCGAGCCGTACGGGCACTTGGGAACTGCTGTTCCAGGCGGCCAAGGGGAGATACCTGCAGTTGCTGTTGACATTCAGCGGCGGCGGCAACAGCACCCCGCGAATCCAAGCCGTGCGCGCCTACTACCCGCGATTTTCCTATTTGACGAAGTACCTGCCGACGGTCTACCAGGACAACACCACGTCGGCCAGCTTTCTGGAGCGCTTTCTGGCGAATCCCGAGGGGTTCTTCACCGCGATTGAAGGCCGCATCACGCAGGCGCAGGAATTATTCGACGCGCGTACCGTGCCAGCCGAATATCTGGCGTGGCTCGCGGGATGGGTAGGCATCTGCTTCGACTTCACCTGGGGCGAGCCGCTACAGCGATTCTTTCTGGAGAACGCGCCGCGCTTTTTCCAGACGCGGGGCACGCTGAACGGAATGGTGCGAATGATCCGCATGTCGCTCGATCAATGCGCGGACGAATCCCTCTTCGATCCAGCCGACGTGGAACATTTCTCGGTCCGCATCATCGAACATTATCTGCTCCGGAGCGATCCGGGAGTGGTATTGGGCGATCCGACGGACGTGCAGGCGCCCGGCGCGATCACTGCTGGCGCCGCCTGGACGCCATCCCAGGGCGTAGCGCCGCTCGACCAGTTGTTCCGCAGTTTCCTGAGCGCGGAATACGGAAGCATCAGCGCCCTGAACCTGGCGTGGAACACGTCTTTTGCGGGCTTCGACGACCCGACGCTGCGATTTCCGGCGATTCAACCGTCGTCCACCGCGGAGGCAGCCGATTGGAGCCAATTCATTAGCACGGACATCGGCTTCACCTACGCATTGGTCACCAACGCGGATGAGCCGGCCTACGAAAATTTCCTGATGCAGCGATACCAGCAGCCGTCAGACATCAACACGGCTTACGGACTCACCGGAAGTTCGGCGCTGACCGCGTTTTCCGACATACAGGCCATGCTTTGGAACGGGCTAGCGAGCGGCCTGCCTTCGAGCGGCGTGTTCCTGCAGGATTGGATCCTGTTTGTCTCGGTGGTGCTGCCCACCCAGCAGAATGCGCACCTGTTCAGCGTGGTGGTGCCGGTGTCACTGAATGCCAGCGTAGCCAGCCAAATGCAGCGCCAGAGTGTGGCGCAGCGCATCGCCCAGCAGGAAAAACCGGCGCACACCAATTTCGACGTGAAGCTGTATTGGGCCGCCTTCTGTGCCGGATCGGCCAGAGTCGGGATTGAGACAGTGATCGGTCCCAGCAGCCGTTTCGCGGCCCTGCAGCTCGATCAGAGCACGCTGGGAGCCTCTTATCTCGGATTTGTGGCGCCCTGGAGCGTCCGCGGCCGCATGGTGGTGGCCCGAGACCAAGTGCAGCAGCCAACCGGCATACGGTGCAGGGAGTGAGCCATATGAGCACAATGTTCCAAAAAGCGTCGCCGAACCTACAGAAGCTCGACCCGTTGAAGCGCGTGAATTACACGTTTGGCCTGGTGCTGGGCGTGGAAGAATTTCTGCAGTCGGACGCCTATTTTCTGGCCAAGCACCACCTGGAAAACCGGCTGCTGCATGGGTACGGCACAGTGTGCGGCCTGGACGTGATCGGGCAAAACAGCCCGCAGGTTGAGGTGCAGGTCACGCCGGGATGGGCCATCGTTCCGAAGGGCCACACGGTTTACGTTTCGCAACTCATGTGCGTGCAGGTGAACCAATGGCTGACGGCCAACCTGACGGCTTTGCAAGCGGTATTTACGGGCCCCGCGCCGGCCAGTTTGAAACTTTGCGTGGTGCTCTGCTCTCGCGAATGCAAGACGGACGTGGTGCCGATACCGGGCGAGCCCTGTCAAACGCAAACCAGTTCCATGGCGCCCTCGCGGATTGCGGATTCCTTCGAATTGAAGCTGTGCCTGGACCCAGACGTTTCGCCGCCGCTCGGTTCGCCGCCTTCGGGTTCACCTCCCTCCGGCGCATCGGGATCGAGCAGCCTGTGCGAATTCCGGCCCGCGCCGGAGGAGCACGGCGTTCTCGCGTTTGCGCGGTTGTTATCGGAAATTCAGGCGTCCCCCGCCGGCCCGTTTCTGACGTTGGCTCAACTGAAACAGCTTGTGCGCGGCCTCATTCCGCCGTCGGCGTCGCCGGCGCTGGCATCGCCACCTTCCGGGCCGCCCTACTACGTTCCCCTCGCCGACGCGCACCGATTCCGGCGCGCCGCCTTTCGGACCTGGATCACGGAGGTTCGCCCGTTTCTTGGATCGGCTCAGGGAGTGGGGCCGTGCTGTCCGCCTCCGGAGAGATGCGTGCTGCTGGCTGAGATCGCGGTCTCGTTGAACTCGAACTGGGCAGCCACCGCGGTGTCGGTGGACGATTCGCGCCGGCCTTTCCTGGCGCCCACGAGTTTGCTGCAGGAGCTAGATTCCTTTGAGGAAGGTCCGGAAGCGATCGGAGGCACGTCCTACCAGGTGGTGGCGGCAGGATACTTCGGCTCGACAGGCGCGCCCATTGGGCCGTCGTACAACCTGAGCGCGGCGCTCCAAACAGGCGAGGCGCCGGCGGGCGAATATTTGCTCACCTTCGCCGGGTATCGGAATCCTACCGCAACGCCGGGAATTAACTACATCGTGAAGGGCACTCTGCAGACGAACGCAGGACTTGCAACCCGCGGCACGTTCGAGGTGGTCTCCTTCGGCGACGCGGGTATTTTGATTCAGATCCTCAGCACCACAGGGGCGCCCTTAGTAAACCCTTCGTTCATGGTGGAGATCTCCGAGATTGGAGGCGTGTCATGAGCGCCGTCGGCTTGCTGACTCCCATCCTGAACGGCGGCATTCAGAACGTCAATTTCGTCAACGGCCGCGTGCTGACCGCCTCGGACATGACGGCGGAGCGCACGGCTAATCTACAGCGGCAGCGGCTGCTGGGAACGAGCCTGGGCGACGGCGTCGGCGCAGGGTTCGAAGTGACGCTCTCCGCCAGTTCCGTGGCGGGCGGGCAGCAGGTGGTACATGTTACGGCTGGGGTAGCGGTGAACCGGAACGGCGACGTTTTGCAGCTTGTCTCGGACACCGATGTTACGCTGACCGCGGCGTTGCAATCGGCATCGGCGGGCCCGGGTCTCTTCGCGCCGTGCCAGCCTCCGCAGACGCAACTGACCAATCCGGGCATTTACGTGCTGACAGTCATGCCCGCATCGGGATTTCAGGGACAAGTGCCGGTGACGCAGCTCAACTCGGGCGGAGTAGGCACGTGCTGCACCAGCCAGTACGCGACGGCGGGCGTGCAATTCCGGCTGGTGCAGGTGAATCTGACCAGCACGGGCACGGGCCTGCAGCCGACGCTCTACGCTCTGGCTAATCAAATTCAGGCTTCTCTCAACACCGGCGCGACCGCCGCATCGCTGGCGCCGCAGCTCTCGCAACTGCAGAATGGCCTGGCGCATGTGTTCTTTGGAACTGAGGCGCTGGCTGGATTTGCAGCGAATCCGTTTCCGGCGTCCGCGCAGGCGTCGCCGTTCGATAGCTACGGGATGATTGACAGCTTGCGAACAACAGGGCTGATGACCGACTGCGACGTGCCGCTCGCAATCGCTTACTGGTCCACGCAGGGAATTCAATTCGTAGACATGTGGCCGGTGCGCCGGCCGGTGTTTCCGCTGGCCGCGTCCGAGGAATGGCCGTTGTTTAGCGGCCGGCGCCGCGCGGCGGAGGGCTTGGCGATGTTTCTGCAGTTCCAGGATCAACTCGCTAGTCTGGCGTCGGCGTTGGCCACGTCCGCGCTCAGCTCGGTCGCAGCCACCAATTACTTTTACTACCTTCCTGCCGCGGGGTTCATACCGGTGGGTAATATCAATCCGTCCGCGGGATTCGATTACCTGGAGTTCCTCAACAACCGAACCTACCGCAACCCGGTTTATATCGAAGGGCTGAAGCTCGAGACTATTTTGCGAAGTTCGTTTCTCTACAGCCCCATCGATCTGAGCAAGCAGGAAATGTTATGGGTCTACCAGGTTCGCGACAATCAGGAGGCGATCGACAACAACGTCACGCCCGCGCCCCCTTTGTACATGCTTTTTACCAATGGTCAAATTGCCTTCCAGGGCAAGGCAAGGTATGACCTCAACTACTTCAACTATGCGAATTACTTCGAAGGAACCGCGAGACCGACAAAGGAGCAAATTGCAATGTCATTCAATCCTGTGAAACCAGGCGACCTGATTACCGCGGCCTACTTTAACCAGGTTCTCGGGTCCTTCGATACGCGCATCAGTGCATTGGAGGCCTCGGCCGTGGCCGCCAGCACTGCGATTGTAATTACGGGACTGTCTCCGACGGGACCGTTGAACATGGGCAACGTGGTGACCGTATTAGGACAAAACTTCGGCCTGCCTGCCCAAGCCATGGTCTCGGTCGCCGGCGTGTCTGTTTCAGGGTCAAGTTTCCTCCCCGGAAGCGGCAACAA
>DATKFU010000278.1:0-3296 GCA_035511215.1 Bryobacteraceae bacterium
CCCACGCCGTCGCCCACCAGCCGGGCAAGCGCGTCGATGCAGACGTTCAGGTTGTTCTTGATTTCGTTGAAATCGCCGGCGTAGGCGTCGGTGATCTTGGGCGGGATATCGCCCTTCGAGATACGGTCCATGTACTCGGCGGAGACATTCAAGGGCTTGATCACCGAGTCCAGCATCCCATTCAGGCTCTCGACGACGGCGCGGTCGCTACCTTCAAACAGGTCCGCGCGCGCCCGCTCCGCGAGGCGGCCTTGCTGGAGAGCGGTGGCTACCCGGATTATCTCGTCCTGCAGCAGATCCTTCCGCTGTGCCTCCTGTTCATCATGTTCCGGAAGGTCCAAAACGGCGGCGCCGGACGGGTTTCGCGTCGGGCCAACGTTCCGGCCGTTACCTGTTTGTCTTGCCATTAGTCTGCTCCTTATATTCCTTATTGCTTTAGTTGTTCAGATCCCAAAAAGCCGGCGAAACCGCCCGCCTCACCACCAGCGCCACTGCCTGCCGCCATAGTCAGCGATTCACGCAGCCTCACGTTACAGTTCTCCGTCATCGGAGGGCCGTGCCCGAAGTAGATCGCCCGGACATCGCGGGCGCACACTTTCTCCATTGCCGCCAGAAAATCCGGCTCATAAGTGCCGGTTGCCGCCGCGTTCACCACGGGGGTGTCGCCGGCGAAGAGTACGCCCTCGGCCCGGTTGTAAAGGCAGATCGAGTCGCTACTGTGGCCCGGCGTATGGATTACCTCGAAATAGGCGTCGCCCATTTTGATGGTGTCCCCGTCGCGCACCAGACAATCGACGCCCTCGGTATTCGGTGAAAATGCGAAAACTTTGGGGTGGAACGCCTCACGGACCCTCGGCAACAAAGCGGTGTGATCGTAATGGTTATGGGTCAGCACAACCTGTTCCACGGGCCACTTACCGACTCCCGTGGGTGCCTGTGCGATGCTCGCAAGGATGGCCGGGTCCTGGCCCACGTCCACCAGGGTGTTGACATCCTCCAGCCGGCTCGAGTTGCCCAGCACCAGGTAAACCTGGGAGGTATAGACTTCGCCGCTGTTTTCGAGCGTCACGATCCGCACTCGGCGCCCTCCACTTTGCGGAACACCTGAACGTCGGGGATCGCCCGCTGGAAGAGCCGGTCGAGTTCCGGCGGCATGTCCTGCGTCAGCTCGCTGGCGAACAGGCCGCCGGGCGCCAGAGCGCGGTGAAACATCTTGAGGACCGCGATTCTCTCCCCCGGCTGGAAGTGGAGCAGCACGTTCTTGCACAAGACCAGCGAATATCCCTGACCGATTTCCTGGAACGAAAGAAGATCGTGTTGCTGAAACACGACGCGCTGCCGGATGTTGTCGATCACGCGAAAGTAATCGTGTTGGCCATTCGGTTCGAAGTACTTTTCGAGGATGCCCTCCGGCAACCGCGATAACTCGTCCCGCGGGTACAGGGCCGCCTGTATCATTTGGGCGAACTGCCCGGTGCTTTCCACATCGGTGGCATCGATACGGAGGTTGTTGAAGGCGAAGTGTCCCATCCGCTCGGCAAGGATCATGGCCAGCGTATAAGGCTCCTGGCCCATGGCCGAGCCGGCGTCCCAGACGCGCGGATGGCTGCGGCCCGCCAAGTTGGGGAGGAGGGTTTCCACTACGCGCTCCAGCACCTGTTGATCGCGAAAAAAGAAAGTAAACGCCAAAATCAAGACCTCTCTACATTTAGCTGCGGGGCAGGGCTCCAGTCCTGCGCCCTCCAGTGCTCGCGGTGCCCAACTTCACGCGGCATTGGCGGCGATATCAATGGTTTTCTCAGTGTCCAGGACCAGCAGCAGCCGGCCCTTGAGTTTGTACACGCCCTGGAGCAAATCCCGCGCGGCGGGATCCACGTTATCCGGCACCGGCTCGAACGTCTCGGAATCTACAGCCACTACATCGCCTATTTCGTCCACCAACAGGCTGACAGCGGCGCCTTCTTTGGTGCGCACAACCGCGTTCATGGGGGTCTGGCCGTCGGCCCGGGCGCGCAGTTTCAGGCGCCCGCGCATGTCCACGGCGGTGACAATCTGGCCGCGCAGGTTAATGAGTCCCTCAATCACGCTGGGGGCCAGCGGCACCTGGGTCATCTCCTGATAGCGCAGCACCTCCTGGACCTGTAACACGTCGATGCCGAAGAAGAGGCCATCCACGAAAAAGGTGGCGTATTCCCGGCTGGTCCGGGCCGTTTCGGCCGGCGTGCCATTTGCGGTTTGCAGAGCTTTCATGGGCTTCAAACTTTCTCCCCGGCGGGCGCATGCGCATCCGGCGTTCCTACCGCGTTCGCCAGCTTGGCCAGAGATACCAGCATGGCGTCCCGATCGAACTTCATTTGGTAATCGGCGAAACCCCGCGGATGCTCCCGCTGCGCCTGAGCTTGCTCGGCGCTGTCGATCAGGGCCAGCGCGGGAACGTGGACCAAGCCGGGCAGGCGGCGCATTTCCTCCAGGAGACCGCGGCCGCTGCCATCCGGCGGCAGATCCAGACCGGCCAGCACCACGTCGACATTGCGGCTCTCCAGTTCCCGCAAAGCCCCTTGAGTGTCGGCCGCCTCGACCACGTGGTATCCGGCCATTTCGAGCGAGTTGCGAACCAGGCCGCGCACGAAAGGCGAAGCCTCCGCGATCATGACGGTGGCGCTGTTGGCGCGCTGCGCATCCCCGCTACCGAACCAGCCCTCATCGGCCGCTTCAATTACGGCGTGCAGATCGAGCAGGTCGGTCACCTTCTTGCCGACCACCGCGGATCCCAACAATCCATGCCGCGCGGCGGCCTGGCGGACCGTCACTTGATCCTCTACGATGTCCAGGATCTGGTCCACCAGGATGCCGATGCTGCGCTCTCCGTTACTAAACACCACCACCTGCGCGGGATCCTGGCAACCGGCGGCGTCCGCCGCACCGGGATCGAGGATGGGCGCCAGTGACGCCAGCGGTAGAATCCGCCCCCGATATTGGACGACGCGCCTGCCGCCGGCGTGCTCGATTTTGGAAAGAGAGATCTCCTCCAGCCGCGCCACCAGCGAAAGGGGAACCGCCAGACGTTCGAATGATCCCGCCCGGAATAGCAGGAATGTCTGGCGTTCGTTGCCGGAGTGGTCGGCGCGTTGAACCTCCGCGGTGGACTTGTCGCGCGATTCCCGCACCACACCGGATAATTGCGCGATTCCCGATACGTCCAGAATCAGGGCCACGCGGCCATCGCCCATGATCGTAGCGCCGGCGTAGCAGTTCAAGCCCTTCAACTGCTTGCCGAGCGGCTTTACTACAATCCT
>DATKFU010000279.1:0-8612 GCA_035511215.1 Bryobacteraceae bacterium
AGCATCCGGCCGCGAAGTGTTGGGACAGACCGTATAGTCGGACGGAGGTATACGCCGGCTCGTATTAGGCGCAGCCTGAAAACGGAGAAATTGAGCGCCGCTCGTTAGGCGCCAGCGGTGGACTCCAAGACTCACCGAAACACCCATGAATTGTGGCGACGATACACATCCGAAGCCGACGAACCTTGGCCAAGCCAGCAGGCCCAAATCACCGAACCCAATGAAAATGGGGTCCACCACGAATTCCTGCGGAGAGCCACTTTTTTTCGCCGCGGCAGGTCTGCCCCCACCCTTCGCCTGCTAGATTAGAGGATGTGCATGAGGGTGCCTATACTTGTTGTAACCGTTTTGTCATTCGGCGGCTGCCTAATGGCTCAGTCGTCAGACGGACCGGCGCCAGACGCCCCGGCTTCCGAAGACTGGAACCTGTACTATCAGGCTACTTCGATCGGACAAAACCACGGTACCTTCAACTCTCCGTATACCGGCCCGCTTAGCCTGCAAGACTATCGCGAGGACGACGTATCCCTGACCACCACGCTATTCTTCGACGCGCGGCTTACGCATAATCTGCAGTTCGTCTTCGATCCGGAGATCGCCGGCGGCAGGGGATTCAGCGGCGTGGATGGATTGGCGAACCCTTCGAACGGCGAGTTGCCGCGGGTGGCCACCGCCTCGCCGAAGCCATACATCGCGCGGCTTTATCTTACCTACGATTTTGGCTTTGGATCGGAGACGGAACATGTCGAGAGCGATGACAACCAACTGGCGGGCGACCGCCCGATGGTGCGCTATACGATAACGGCGGGCCGCTGCTCTCTCACGGATTTCTTCGACAACAATGCTTACACGCACGATCCGCGCTCGCAGTTCATGGCCTGGGCGGTGATGTATAACGGCGCGTGGGACTATCCCGCGGATACACGCGGGTACACCTGGGGATGGGTGCACGAGTTGCATACGCGCAACTGGTCGTTCCGATATGCCAGCGCCGCCGAGCCCACAGTCGCCAACGGGGGGCGATTCGACCGGCGCCTGTTAGTGGATCTCGGCACCGTTTTCGAAGAGGAGCGGCGATACACTTTGGGCAAACACCCGGGAACGATCCGGCTGCTCGAATATCTTAATCACACGCATTCGGGCAGCTACGCGGCTGCCATACAGTTGGGTGAAGAGACCGGGACGACACCCAACATCGACGCGGTCAAGAAGTACGGAACGCTGAAGTATGGATCGGGCGTGAACCTGGAACAGGAGATCACCCAGAACGTGGGGCTGTTTATGCGCCTGGGGTGGAACGACGGCAAGACCCAGGATTTCGCCTTCACCGCGATCGATCGTCTGGCCAGCGCGGGCATATCGGTGAAGGGTACGAAGTGGAAGCGGAAGGATGATGTGGCCGCCACCTCGTTCACTGCCAGCGGCGCTTCCGGCGTACATGCGCTCTACCTGGCGCGCGGCGGCCTCGATTTTCTGATCGGCGACGGGAGGCTGAACTATGCGCCGGAATACGTTTGGGAGAGCTACTACAGCGCCAAGCTGTTCCGCAGTTTCTTCGCCACGTTGGACGTGCAGCACGACACCAACCTGGCGTTCAACCACGACCGCGGGCCGGTTTGGATTGAGAGCCTGCGGCTGCATATGGAGTTCGGGCTGCATCCCCTGTCTGCCAAGTAAACAACGACCGCTCGCTTAGACGCGGCTCCGTACGACATAAGCAAGAGCGCGCGATAATGGTATTTGATCCCCTGCAACAGATGCCTGGCCGCGCTGGCCGCCGCCCTTTGCGCCGCATTGCCAGCATCTCCAACTGAGGCCGCGTACTTCGCGCCGGTCCACCGTTTGCCGGGCATCGGCATCGATCGCCAGGATCTGACGGACGAAACACTGGCGCGGCGCACGGAGGCCATGGTCCAATCGCAGACCTTCGGCATTATGCGTGAGCCGCTGGCAGCACAAGGGGCGGAGCGTATCCTCAGTCCCGGTTTGCAGCGATTGTTCCGCGATGCCGAGCGCCAAAGCGGCTTCCCGGCGTCCGTGTTGCAGGCGATGGCCTACCTGGAGAGTTGGGGCGTGGCGAACGCCGAGAGTCCGGCCGGTCCGCGGGGCATTCTGCAGATATCCGATGCCACCGGCAGGCGCATGGGATTGCGGATCGTCTACGCGACGCGGCATCGCACGATCAAAACGCAAACCGCGGTGCGGAACAAGCATGGCAAGCTGGTGTATCGGACCGTCCGCCACAAGGAAACCTACACAGTCCTGGCGCGGGACGATAGGCTGAAGCCCGAGAAGGCCATCCCCGCCGCGGCCATGTACCTGGCCGGAATGGAGCGGCGCTACGGGGGCCGCGACTGGGCGATCTGGGCTTACCACTGTGGCGAAGGCTGCGTCGCCGATTTCCGGGCGATGGCGAAAGGCGCCCAAGGGTTGGACGACCCTGCCGCCAGCGTGGCCAAGGTCTTCTTCGGGTGCAGCCCCGTATGGAATCTCGATCTGTGTGCAGCCATTCGGACGCAGATGGATCGCGATTACTCGCCGACCTATTGGTTTCGCGTTATGCGGGCGGAACAGTTGTTGAATATGTATCGGGACGACGCCCCCGAGTTCCGGGATTTGGTTGCGGAATATAAGTATTCGGCTGCACCGGCGCTGCGGGCGCCGGACCGGCTGTCGGCTTGGTTGAAGCCACAGGATCTGATATTCGAAAACGCCGATCTGACCCGGAACGATGGTGGGAGCGTGCCGGTGAGCAAGCTGGTGGGCGCGCCAGACGACCCGGAGTTCTTCGGCTACCGGGTGGATGGACAAGCGGCAACCAGTGCAGGTGACGATGACGGCGGCTGGCGCGTGAAGGCGTTGCCCTCGACCATCGGAACACTGGCGTATATTGCGTTTGAGACGCGCCGGCTCTATGCGGCCCTGCGTCCCGGCGAGACATTCGTTCCGCTGGAGGCCACTGCATTGGTTCTTCCGAAGGCCGAGGGCGCTTCCCCGGATCGGGTGTCAGGCGCGCGGACGACGGATCATGCCAGCGGACAGGTATTTGACATTTCCGTACCGGGGCTTCCGCTGGGGGAACAGGAGTGCCTGCGGTTCGTGCTGGACGATCTGGGGTGGAGCGGCGCTCTGGGTTTCATCGAGGAGCCGCCGGGGATGCAAACGCTGCACATTGGCTGTTCGCCATCGTCGCGGGATTTCTTCGCCCAGGTTTTCGAGGAGGCGCAAGCGGCGCTGCGCGAGCGACGAGAACAGCCGACACCCACGGAGGCGCATTGAGCGCGGTGGGTAGAGAGAACGGCTAAAATAAGTCAATAGTCCTTTTACGTCCCTTTTAGAATAATTTATCCCGCAGTTTCAAGAGAAAAATCTGCGCGGCGCAGCACGTGACTTGAGAGTCGGGACAGTCCGGCTGAACACGAATCTACGCAGATTACGACTCGAAAGACGGGAGATATTTATGGTGAAATCCAAATCGAGATCGACTGGAAGCAAGCTTACGCTGCCCTTTGCGTTTGTGCTTGCGCTTGCGGCAGGCGCGATGCCAGCGGCGCAGGCTCAAACCTTCAGTGTAGTCCACAGCTTCACCGGCACAAGCGACGGAGCAAATCCCCTTGACGGCTTCGTGGCCGACGGATCGGGAAACCTATACAGCACGGCAAACTCCGGCGGCACTTCCAACAATGGGGTCGTCTTCAAGATAAACAACAGCGGCGAGTTGACGGTATTGCACAACTTCAAGGGCGGGACGGATGGGCAAAATCCCGAAGGCATTCTGGTAATGGACAAGGCAGGCAGCCTATTCGGCACCACCACTGCGGGTGGCGCCTCCGGCGCCGGGACCGTGTTCGGGGTCACGAGTACAGGCGAAGAGAAGGTGCTGCATAGCTTCACGGGGACACCGGACGGAGCAGACCCGGAGGCGGGTTTGGCTTGGGATGCGGCAGGAAATCTCTACGGCACGACAACTGCGGGCGGTGCCAGCGGGAATGGCACAGTTTTCAAGCTGAGCCCGCCAAAGCAGACAGGGGCGGCATGGACGGAGGAAGTACTTTACAGCTTTGGCACCGGCACCGACGGGGCAACTCCCGTTGCGGGGGTCGCTTTTGACGCCGCCGGCAACCTTTATGGAACAACATCCGCAGGAGGCACTTTTGGATACGGCACAGTCTTTGAGTTGACCCCGTCAGAGTCCGGCTGGACGGAAAATATTCTGCACAATTTCCAGGATTCAGACGACGGGGCTGTTCCATATGCCGGTCTGATTTCCGACAAGGGCAACTTTTATGGCGCCGCTACCGAAGGCGGCATTGGTGGAGGCGGCACAGTTTTCGAACTGACTCCCGCCAACGGCAGCTGGACCTTTACAGTGCTTTACAGCATGCCGGGATGGGGCATCTCCGGAGCTTTCCGCCACCTGATTATGGATCAGTCCGGTAATCTTTACGGCACAACCCACTGCGACGGTATTTATAGCGCCGGGACGGTCTACAAACTGACACCCGTCAGCGGCTCCTGGACGTACACATCGCTTTACGTCTTTACCGGCGGCAGTGACGGCCTCTATTCGTTCAGTAACCTGGTGTTCGCAGACGGCGGAATCTACGGTACGACTAACGCAGGCGGCGCGAATGGCTTAGGAGTCGTCTTCAAGATCGTACCGTAGCGTGACAAAGAAAGGATTCCTGCTTATGATGGTTGCATGTCCGATCTGATCGAATTATGGGACGCGCATACGGCGCACGAGTTCTCCACGCGCGATACCGATGCGACGCTCGACACGATGGTCGAGGATGCCTACGTCAACCATATTCCTGTCCTCACGGGCGGACACGGTAAGCCGGCCCTGCGCGCCTTCTACTCGCGAGACTTCATTCCAAGAATGCCGCCCGACACCACGCTCACACCGATTTCGCGCACCGTAGGCGAGAACCAATTGGTCGACGAGATGATTTTCGCTTTCACCCATACCATGGAGATGCCGTGGATGCTGCCCGGCGTCCCGCCGACCGGCAAGCGTGTGGAAGTGCCGCTGGTCGCAATCGTGCGGTTCCGGGACGGCAAACTGGCTCACGAGCATATCTACTGGGACCAGGCGTCTGTGCTGAAACAGATCGGGCTGCTCACGGATGAGTCCCTTCCGGTCCGCGGCGCGGAGACTGCGGAAAAGGTCAGGCAAGGGGCCAATCCGGAAGTGCGAGCAGCGTAGCGTCCAGCGGCAGCGCGGTCACCTCCGTCAAGCCTGGCTAGTTGGTCATTGTTCGTCATTATTCGTCTTGGCGTGGTTCTTCGCAGGGTTTGATCGTTCCTGTAGCTGGGCGTGATAACTTGGGAGCCATGAAGCAAAAAGAGATTCTGTCTCAAATCACGGGCATCGGAATCGTACCCGTGGTGCGCACGTCCAGCGCCGAGACTGCCATCCTGGCCATTGAAGCCATCTACCGCGGCGGCGTGCGCGCGGCAGAAATTACCATGACGGTTCCGGGCGCCGTGCACGCGCTCGAAAAGGTCGCGGACCAGTTTGGCGATAAGATCGTGCTGGGCGCCGGCACGGTGCTGGACCCGGAAACGGCGCGCATCTGCATGCTGGCGGGGGCCGAGTTCTTCGTCACACCCAGCTTGAAGCCCGCTACGATTGAGGTGGCCAAGCGGTATTCGAAGGTGGTCTGCCCGGGCGCGCTGACGCCCACCGAAGTGCTTACGGCGTGGGAGGCGGGCGCCGACGTGGTCAAGATCTTTCCATGCGGCAACGTGGGTGGACCGAAGTACATCAAGGCACTGAAGGGGCCTTTCCCACAAATCGAAATGATTCCGACCGGGGGCGTGAACCTGGAGACCGCCGGCGAATTTCTGAAAGCGGGCGCCTGCGCGGTGGCAGTGGGCGGCGAACTGGTGGACGGTAAACTGATCCGGGAAGGCCGCTACGATTTGATTGAGGAAAAGGCCCGGCAGTACCTTGCGGCGATTGGCAAGGCGCGCGCGGAGATGGCGGGGGTTTGAGGCGCTAGCGGCCGCCTACGGTCATCTCCCCCACGATCAGCGTGGGCGCAGCCATAGACCCGCGAAACTCCAGGTCGGACCCCACGGCGTCCAGATTCTTTAGCATCTGCTGCAGAGTACCCGCAATAGTCACCTCGGAAACTGGAAAGGCCAGCTCGCCGTTCCGAATCCACATGCCGGCTGCGCCACGGGAATAGTCGCCGGTCACGATGTTCACGCCGAAACCGATTAGCTCGGTTACGTAGAATCCGTCGCGAACGCCGGCGATAAGTTGTTCGGGGGGCGTCGCACCTCTCTCGATGTAGAGGTTGCCGTTGCCCACGCCGGCGTTCCCTGCCAGGCCGCGCGAGGCGTTGCCCGTGGTGCGCAGCCCCAGCTTGCGCGCGGAATAAGTGTTGAGCAGGTAGCTGCGCAGGACGCCGTTCTCGATCACCACGGTGCGCCGCGTGGGCACGCCTTCGTCGTCGAAGGGCGATGTGCCGAACAGGCCGGACAGAGTGCCGTCGTCTATCACCGTCAGCTGGTCGGACGCCACGCGCTCGCCCAGTTTGCCCGCCAGAAACGACTCGTTGCGGTAGACCGCTCCGCCATGCACGGCGTCGAAAATATTGTCGAGCAGGGAGCGTGCGGTGCGCGGCTCAAATACCACCGGCACTCTCTGCGTCTCCACCTTGCGCGCGCCCAGCCGACGCACGGCCCGTTGCGCGGCGATGCGGCCCACGTCTTCGGGCTTGTCCAGCCCGGCGAACCCGCGTGCCGTGGTGGACCAGTAATCGCGCTCCATGAATTCGCCTTCGCGCGCCACAGGCACGGTGGACAGCGAACAATAACTGGCCCGATACTCGCCCGCGAAACCGCGCGAATTGGCGAAGGCATGCCGGCCCAGGTGCGTGTCGAAGGACGCGCCTTCGGAATTGGCGATGCGGGCGTCCGCGCGCAACGCGCCATCTTCGGCGCGGCGCGCCATGTCGATCTTCAGCTCGGTTGCCAGGCCCTCCACGTCGCTCGAATACATCCCCAGGTCGCCGGAAATGGACCCCAGATCGGCGGCGTCCGGCAGTCCGGCATGCGGGTCTTCCGTGGTGATTTCCGCCAGCTCGACGGCCGACCTTACCATGTGGCGAATGCCGTCGCCCGACAGATCGGAGGTGTACGCCGAGCCTGTATGCCGCCCTCTCAGGATGCGCAGTCCCGCCGCGCGCGACCCGGCTTCCTTCAGGGACTCCACCTCACGCAGGCGCACGTTGGCGGAAAACTCGTCGCCCTCGCTGATGGTACACTCCGCGTCCGTGGCGCCGGCCGCCAGCGCCTGCTGCACGATCTCCGCGGCCATGCTCGAATATTCGCCGGGGTAGCCGTTGGCCGTCACGCCGTGCCACCCACGGTCATGCGATCGATCCTGATGGTCGGAATCCCGACGCCGACCGGCACGCTCTGGCCCTCCTTGCCGCACATCCCGATGCCTTCGTCCAGCTTCAAATCGTTGCCCACCATGCTGACGTACTTCAACGCTTCCGGCCCGTTGCCGATCAGCGTGGCGTTGCGCACCGGACGCGTCAGCCGGCCATCTTCGATCAGATAGCTTTCCGCGGCGGAGAAGACGAAATTGCCGCTGGTGATATCGACTTGGCAGCCGCGGAAATCGGGGCAATAGAGTCCTTTGGGTACCGAGCGGATGATTTCCTCGGGATCGCTTTCGCCCGCCAGCATGAATGTATTGGTCATGCGCGGCATGGGGATGTGCGCGTAGCTTTCGCGGCGCCCGCTGCCGGTTTCCGCCGCACCGGTCAGGCGGCTGGAGAGCTTGTCCTGCAGATAGCCGCGCAGGATGCCATTCTCGATCAGCACATTGCGCCCGGTGGGATGCCCCTCGTCGTCCACGTTCAGCGATCCGCGCCGGTTGGCGATGGCGCCGTCGTCGATGACCGTGCACAAGGGGCTGGCCACCTGCTGGCCCATGCGTCCGCTGAATGCGGAGACACCCTTGCGGTTGAAATCGGCTTCCAAGCCGTGGCCCACGGCTTCATGCAGCAGGATGCCGGGCCAGCCGGGACCCAGCACCACGGTCATCTCGCCGGCGGGCGCGTTCACCGCGTCGAGCATCACAATGGCTTCGCGCGCGGCTTGCGCGGCGAAATACTCGGGCGTCTTTTCGTTCTGGAAGAAGCTCAGATCCACACGCCCGCCGCCGCCCGCATGGCCGCGCTGCGGGGTTCCGCTGTTCACGCGGGCGTTGTCGCGTGCCAGGGCCGCCACGTTCAGGCGCGTCATTGGCTGGCGGTCGCACGAAAGCACGCCGTCGCTGGTGGCCACCAGCACTTGCCGCAGACTGTCTGCGTAACTGGCCTGCACCTTGAAGATGCGCGAGTCGTAAGCGCGGGCCGCCCGGTCGGCGCGCTTGACCAGTTCCACGCGCTCGGCGAAGGCGGTCTCGGTGGGGGCGGTCAGTACGGGATAGAGATTGCGGCGCGCGCCTTCGTTGAGCGAAACTTTCTCCACCGTGGCGGGCCCTGCCGCGATGCAGGCCGCCACCCGCGCGGCCTTGCGAATCTTCTCCGGGCTAAGATCGTCGCTATAAGCGTAGCCGGTGCGCTCGCCGGAGATCACGCGCA
>DATKFU010000280.1:0-17489 GCA_035511215.1 Bryobacteraceae bacterium
GGGGAAGGAGCCTTGATCGGCGCCACGACCGGGAATAACAACATCGCAATCGGCTATCAAGCCGGGCAGGCAGTCACGACGACCAGCAATAACATTCATATCGGCAACTCGGGCGCGGCGACGGACAGTGGAACGATTCGCATCGGAACCGCCGGCACACAAACCTCCGCTTTCGTGGCGGGCATCTACAACAGCAATGTCAGCGGCGCGGCGGTCCAAGTCAACTCCAACGGGCAACTCGGCATTGTCTCGTCGTCCCGACGTTACAAAGAAGACATCCAGGACATGGGCGATGCCAGCGACGGCCTGTTGCAACTGCGGCCAGTGACATTCCGCTACAAGAAGGCGTATGAGGATGGATCAAAACCTGTTCAGTATGGTTTGGTCGCCGAAGAAGTGGCTGAAGTTTATCCCGATCTGGTCGCACGTTCAGCAGACGGCCAGGTCGAGACAGTGAAATACCAAGTACTCGATCCCATGCTCCTGAATGAACTACAGAAGCAACACGCCACCATCGCCGTCCAGAAGGAACAGATCCGGACGCAAGAGGAACAGATCCGGACGCAAGAGGAACAGATCCGGTCCCTCGAAGAGCGTCTGGCGAGAGTGGAAGCCACACTCGGCACTAGCGCCGCGACGAC
This sequence comes from Bryobacteraceae bacterium, assembly GCA_035511215.1. Taxonomy (GTDB): domain Bacteria; phylum Acidobacteriota; class Terriglobia; order Bryobacterales; family Bryobacteraceae; genus Bog-159. Next base: position 642 of record DATKFU010000280.1, read on the forward strand.
CGCAGGGCGCTAATCGGGAGGTTCACGTGTTCCAAGAATTGCGGCCTGATATTGTTAGGCTGGCGTATTGGCAGGGCCAACGGGCGTAGCGCCGGCAGACCGGAAACCGGCCGGCTGGGCCGATCCACGGGAAGAGCGAGGGGCTTGCACATAAAGATGCACGTCGGCCTGCGGGTCACGTCGGGTGATGGAGGACCCGCGCAGGACTGAGTCCTGCCCCACTCAAAGGGTCGTCCAGCGATAGACGGCGCCCGAGCGGTCGGCGCGCAGGACTTCGCGGCGCTCCAGGTATTCCAGGTGCGCCATCACTTCGAAGATCGCAAACCGGTAGTGGAAGGGGGATAGGTGGCGGTTCCACAGTCGCTCGGCGATCTGGTGGGCTGTGGTTGCGCCGCCGTCCAACAGGGCGACGATACGCGCGCAACGTTCGGCATGGTGCTCATGGGTTTTGCGCACCCACTCGCGATGGCCGGTGAAGGGCGCGCCGTGGGAAGGCAGGATCAGATCCACATCCAGCGCGGCGATGCGATCGAGAGAAGAAAGGAATTCGCCCAGGGCATCGCGTCCGGGCTGCCATCCGATGTTGGGGGAGATGTGCTGCAAGATATGATCGCCTGAAATCAGCACGCGCCGCTCACGGTCATAGAGGCAGACATGGCCGGGAGAGTGGCCCGGCGTCCATATCACTTCGAGCGCGCCGTGCGCCGTGGCGATGACCTCGCCGCCGCAGAGCAGGCGGTCGGGCGCGAGCCGCTCGAAGCTTTGCTGGATCTCGAACATGGACGAATGCACCAGCGCGCGCATTTCGGGCGAGACGCCGGCCGTGGTCAAGATTTCCTGTTGCCAGTCGCGATGCAGATCCGTATCGGTGATGTGGGCCAGAAGCTGGTGGTCCGCCTGATGCACGTCGAGAGGAGCGCCGGTGAGTGGGATGAGGCGGGATGCCAAGCCCATGTGGTCCGGGTGAATGTGGGTGAGGAGGATGCGGCGAATATCGTGCCAGTCGACGGACAGGCCCTCGAGCGCGCGGGCCAAGGCGTCGAAACAGGCCTCGGTCTGCATGCCGGTATCGACGAGCAGCCAGCCCGATTCCAGGCGGACCAGCCAGACGTTGACGATGCCGAGGGAGAAGGGAAGGGGCAGTTCCAGCATCTGGATGCCGGGCACCACCTCGCGATAATCGCCGCCAATTTCGAGATAGGGGGTCAAAGCGTGATGCTAGCACAGGGCGGTGGCTGAGTTCGGCCAGTACGGTGGCTTGCGGCCACCGGGGGCTTGGAAACCGACTGACACCAAAAGACTTGCTTAAGTGGCATGGGGATTGCTCCGACCAGGTGGAAGGTGGCATATGAAAAAGGGATTGTTGATTCTGACGGTAGCGTTGATGACGCTGGCGCCGATAAGCGCTTCGGCCGCCATCCGCGGGTTCGTGGGCGTGGGCGGCTATTGGGGACCGTATTGGGGTTCCTATTGGGGTCCGGCTTACTACGGCTACGGCTATCCGGCCGCGGGTGAAGTGAAGCTGGATACCAAGGTGAAGAACGCGGAAGTATTCATCAATGGCGCGTTCGCGGGTATGACGCAACAAGCTAAGTCGATGCATCTGCGTCCCGGCACTTACAACATAGAGGTTCGGGAACTGGGTCAGACGAAGTTCACCGAGCAGGTTTATGTAGTGCCGGGCAAGACGCTGCATCTGCATCCGCAGTTGTGACGCGCGAGGGGCGGGTCTAGAGACCCGCCGCAGGACTAGAGTCCTGCCCCACAGGACTGGAGTCCTACTTCAGGGTTTCGCTAGTGTGCTGGCCCAAGCCCGGCGGCGGTCCTCCCAAACGTCCGGGGGTGTCGCTGAGCTTGGGCGCAACCACCGAGTCGCCGCGGCGCAGACCGAAATGCGCCGCCACTTCAGCTACATTGCGCACTGGAGTTACGCAGGCATCGAACGGCTGCAGTCGGGCGAACCACTCTTCTGCTGTGCGCGCGCGGAAGATGCGGGCTAATTCGGCAATGATTTCTTCGCGGCGTGGACTTTCGGCGAATTGGTCCGGGATGAGATCCTCGCGCTGGAGGGCGCGGCACAGCGCGTGCCAGAACTTTGGCTCTAGCGCGCCGACGGCGATCCAGCGGCCGTCGGCGGCTTCGTAGGTGCGATAACAGGCGTAGCGGCCGGTGAGCACGGCATCGCCGCGCGCGGGCAATTCGCCAGTCGCCGTATGCATGCCCAGCGCTACGGGCAGCAGCCAAGCAACACCATCCAGCATCGAAACATCCACGGCCTGACCGCGGCCGGTGTGCGCGCGCGCCGCCAGGGCCAGGAGCACGCCGGTGACCGCCTGCATGGCGCCGCCCGCCAGGTCCGCGATCTGAATCCCGGGAATCGCAGGCGGTCCTCCGTATGCGCCATTCAGCTCGAGGGCGCCACCCATCGCCAGGTAGTTGATGTCGTGTCCAGCAAGCGATGCCCAAGGCCCGTCCTGCCCATAGCCCGTGATAGACACATAGACGAGCCGCGGATTCGACGCGCGCAAAGTTTCGTAACTCAGGCCGAGGCGGTGCATGGCGCCGGGGCGGAAGCTCTCGACCACCACATCCGCGGTTTCGGCCAGTTTCAAGAAAGCGGTACGCCCGCTATCGCTTTTCAGATCCAGAGCGACGCTCTTCTTTCCGCGGTTCACCATGTGGAAGACGGCGCCCTCGCCATCCAGATACGGGGGCATCCACCGGCCGTAATCGCCGCGCTCGGGTTCTTCGATTTTGATGACTTCCGCACCGAAATTGGCAAGCTGCATGGTGGCGGCCGCGCCCGGCAGCAATCGCGTCAGATCCAGCACCACCAAGCCGTCGAGCGGTCTCATGGCCTTCTCTTCAGCAACAGCTTGTCGGTGTAAACGATCACCGGCTCATTGTTTTGATTCAAGACTTGCGTCTCGAAAGCTACAATGCCGCGCTCCGCGTCCTTTTCCTTCAGCTCAACGACGCGCTTCGAGACGCGCACGGTGTCTCCGATGAATACAGGACCGGTGAAGCGCAGCTTGTCGATACCGTAGAAGGCCAGCACCGTGTCGTTGATCAGGTTCATTTGCGTCATGAGACCGGTGGAGATGCTGAACACCAGCGCGCCGTGCGCGATGCGCCTGCCGAACGGGGACTTGCGCGCGAATTCCGCGTTGGTGTGCAGTTCCACAAAATCGCCGGAGAGGCCGGCGAAGTTGACGATATCGGCCTCCGTCACAGTGCGCCCGCGCGATTCATGCAGGTCGCCGGTGGCGAAGTCTTCATAGTAATGGCTCATGGATGGCTCCTCAAAACCGCGGTAAGCGAAACGATTAGAAATGATACCAAAGCGCGGCGCGGATGTAACCCGCGGCGGAAGTTGTCCGTAGGAAGCGGTATGCGACGAGTGGTGCTGTTCCTGATGGGATGTATGCCGGTTTTGGCGCAACCGTTTTCGGCGGGGATCAAGGCGGGTATACCGCTGACCGATTTCCTGGACGCCACGAACAATGGGTTGTTCCAGTACAGCGCGCCCACGCAGCGTTACATTATCGGCGGCGTGGCGGAGCTGCGGCTTCCGGCGGGGTTCGGAGTGGAGTTCGACGCGCTGTACCGGCACCTGGAATACAGCGGTTCCGGAGGATTGGTAACGTTCAGCACGGTGAGCGCGAGCGGGAGCAACTGGGAGTTCCCGCTACTTCTGAAATATCGATTCCATGTTCCGGTGGCGCGGCCATACGTGGATGCGGGCGTGGCGTGGGACACGATCACCGGATTGAAAGAGACCATCAATGAGGTTGGTTTAGCGCCGGTGTCTTCATCCGCTTCGGAGTTGCAGAAGAACACGACGATGGGGTTCGTGGTGGGAGCGGGCGTGGATATTCACGCGATTTTCCTGCACATTTCGCCCGAGATACGGTACACGCGGTGGGGCTCGGCGCAGATCAACGCAACGCTGGACACGATCGGCTTGTTGCACTCGAATTTAAATCAGGGGGAGTTTCTGGTTGGGTTCACGTTTTGAGGGCGCCTGATGGGAATGCGCCATGGGCCTGCGGCCGCAACCAGCGGTAGGAAAAAGACGCGTTGCGCGCGTTGGGCGGCCTGAGAGGCCGCTGCAGGCTGGGAGCCTGCCCCACTCGAAGGCACGGTTTTTCAAAGAGGATGCGATTGGGCCGAAAGTATGCGAGATTGGGTTATGAGCGAAACACAACTCTACGTCGCCGCGGGCCTGCCCACCGTCGCCGTGCTCGTAGGCATCCTGACGAACGTCTCATTGTTCAACTCGCTCAGCGCCCGTCTGCTGTCCCTGGACAACAAGGTGGACACAAAGCTGGATCTTGTCGCCGGAAAGCTGGCCGGACTCGGCAACCGCCTTTCCCGCGTGGAAGAACGGCTGAGCATCTACTAAACCTACCGCTGGCTCAGCCCGCCATCCACCGCTACAATCTGACCTGTAATAAAGTTACTGGCACCCAAGAAGTAAACCACCGCACCCGCAATTTCATCCGGAGTGCCGCCGCGTCCGGCGGGCGTCGCCTGGATCATCCTGGTAGCCTCCGCATTGAGTTCCCCGAACGGAATCACTCCGGGCGCCACCGAGTTCACCGTGATCTCGGGAGCGAATGCCTTAGCCAGCGCGCGCGTCAGCATGATCACGCCGGCTTTCGACGCGCAGTAATGCGCGTGGTCCGCCCAGGGCCGCAGGCCGCCCAGCGAACTGATGTTCACGATCCGGCCGGCACCGGTTTTGCGCATCAGGCGCGCGCCGTTCTGGCAGCAGAAGAACACGGCCTTCAGGTTCACGGAGTGGATGAAGTCCCAATCGGCTTCGGTCACCTCCAGCGGATCGCGCCGGGTGAAGCGCGCGGCGTTGTTCACCAGGCCATCCAGCCGGCCGAGTGTGCTCTCGATCTCGCCGAACATGCGTTCGATCTCCGCGACGCTTTCGAGATTTGCGCGAAACAGGGGCGCGCCGCCGCACTCCGCCGCGGTGGCACGCGCTTCGGCTTCCGAGCTCCCATAGTGAATCGCCACGCGCGCGCCCTCCCGCGTGAGGCGCAGCGCGATGCCGCGCCCGATGCGCTTGGCGGCGCCGGTGACCAATACGACTTTGTCCTGCAAACTAGATGGTGGGTTCGCCATGCACTTCCGCTCCCTCCGGATCTACGCCTTCTTGCGCGGGCTCGGGCGGCCGGCCCGTGGAGTGCGCCCAGCCACAGAAAACCGCGGTCGTGGATCTGAGCACGCCGGCAATGGCGCCGACCCGGACGCGGGATAGCCCTTCCCAATCGGTAAACTGATTCAAACACCAAACTCCCGCAGGATATCCTCATGCGGAATTGCCGGCGACGGGTGGGCGCGCGCGGCGTCAATGCGCGCCAACATATCCGGGTCGACCGGCTGTTCTTCGTGGCTCCGGAAGGCGATTGACCCAGTTCGTGGCAGTTGTTCTTTGCTCATCGGGAGGCGCCTCGCCGCTACAAGAATTCTACCGCGATGAGGCGTCCTGGCGAAGACGATCGTTGCTGGTCGTCTGCGCACCATGCACGAACTCGCCAGGCCACCTACAACGATGGCCTGCCCCACGGATAAATCAGCCTAGATGGTGGGTTCCCCATGCACTTCCACTCCCTCCGGATCTACGCCTTCTTGCGCGGGCTCGGGCAGCCGGTCCGTCCAGTGCGCCCAGCCCCAGAAAACCGCGGTCGTGGAGCTGAGCACGCCGGCAATGGCGCCGATCGCGCGCGGGTTGTAATACTGCGATGCGATTCCGGCGAGCATCATCGAAACCATCATCGTAGACCAGACCATGGACTCCATGGTGGCGAAGACGCGTCCGCGGAATTCGTTGGCCACGTGCCGCAAAAGCTGCGAATAATTGAGCACGGAGCTGACCGCCACGGCGGCACGGGATAGGGCGATGAAGACCAGAGCCGTGTGGAAATTGCGCATCTGGCTGAACAGGACGTATGCGCCGCCGTGAATCACGTAACACACCACCACCGCGCGCTTGTAGCCATCGAAGCTGAGCCGCTCGCCCAGGCGGTGTCCAATCAGGCCGCCAATGAGCAGGCCGATGCCGGCGCAGCCCCAGACGATGCCGATGCCGGCCGGCCCGCGATTGAAGACGATCTCGCCGAAGATGCTGAACAGAATCTGCGCGGCCCCGCCGCCGGTGGCCCAGCCCACGCCGATCAACGCGATGCCGAAGATCAACGGATGCGTGCGCATGTAGCGCAGGCCCTCGGTGTATTCGTGCCAGGGCCGCACCACGTCGGCTTCGGTGAGCGACTCGCGCTTCGGCCGGAAACCGTCGCCCGGCAGATAGAGCCGCGAAATGCAGATCGCCGAGACGACGAAGGAAAGCGCGTTGCCCACGAAGGCCCACTGATAACCGAACTGCGCCACGCTGGCGCCCGCCAGAAAAGTGCCAATGGTCAAGGTGGTCCAGCCGGTGGTCTGCGTGAGCGAATTGGCCGTGTGCAGCTCGTCCTTGGTGGCGATGCTGGGCAGGATCGCCGAACGTCCGCTGGTGAAAAACGGCGATGCGAACATGAGCAGGGCGCTGAAGAAATACAGCAACCAGGTGTCGTGCCGGTGAATCGTGAGGATGAAGCCGGCGGCGAGCACCGCGCGAATCACATCGCTCGCGATCATCACGTGTTTGCGATTGAGGCGGTCGAGCAGCACGCCGGCGATAGGTCCCGCGAGCACCGCCGGAATCGCGCGCGACAGCATTACGCCGCTTACCACCAGCCCGGAGCGCGTGTTGGCCAAGGCCAGGCTGAAGACCGCAATGTTATTGAAGTGATCGCCGATCTCGCTGACCACCTGGCCGATCCAGGTGTAGCGGTAGTTGCGATTGCCGCGCAGCAATTCAACAAACGAAGCCATCAGCCGCGCTCCGCCAGGTATACGCCGCCGAGAATCACCATGCCGCCGGCGACCACCGGCGCGCCCAAACGCTCATGCAAAATGGCGATGCCCATGAGCGATGCGAACACCGGCTGCAGGTAGGAGAAGGCCGAAACGCGCGATGCCGTCATGTGGGCCAGGGCGTGATAGTAAATCAGATAGGCGACCACCGACGGAAACAGCGCCATGTAGATCGCGGCCAGCCATGCGCCCGTGCCGATGTGCGCCAATGGCTGGCGCGCCGCTTCCCACAGTGTGATCGGCAGCAGCGCCACGGCGCCTCCGACGTAGGCGTAGGTGTTCATGGTGATGGTGCTGTACTGGTTAGTGACTTCCTTGCCGAACACGGTGAAAAGCGCGAAGCAGAGCCCGGCCAGGAGGACGACGAAATCGCCGATCCAGGTGGCATCGGCGCCGGTGGTGCCGGCACCGGACGGTTCGAACAACTTCAGTACGGCGACGCCCGCTAGCGCGATGGCCATGCCCACGGCTTTGCGCGCAGTGATGCGTTCCTGGCCGCGCAGACCCGCGACGATCAGTACCTGTATGGGCGTCAATCCGATGAGAATGGCGGCGTGCGCGACGCTGGTGCGGCTCAATCCGACGATGAACAGAACCTGATTCAGAGTAACGCCGAACAGGCCCAGCATTAGGAGCCTGGGCATCGCGAGTCTCGGCACGGCGCGCACGCGTACATGCGCTACGTGCCGCTCCCACACATACAGCGGCAACATCATCACACCCGCAAAACCAATGCGCAACCCCGCCAGCATCATCGGCGAAAACGCGCGCAGCGCAATCTTCCCCGCGATGTAATTGCCCGACCAGAACGCCACCATCAGGAAGATGAGGGCGTAAAGTACGGCGGTTCCGTTCAACCGGCGGACTCCTCCCGGACAGTAATCGACCGGATGTAATCGAGGTCGAGCGCGTATCCAAAGCCGGGTTCGCCGGAGACGCGAATGGTTCCGTGCGGCGTGGTTTCCACCGGCGGCACGACGATATCGCGGGCCCAATAGCGTTTACTGGCGGACACATCGCCCGGCAGCACGAAATCGGGCAGCGTGGAAAGCGCGATGTTGTGCGCGCGGCCGACGCCGGCTTCGAGCATGCCGCCGCACCACACCGGCACGCCCGCGGCCTGTGCCACATCATGCACGCGCCGGGCCTCGCGGAAACCGCCCACGCGGCCCAACTTTATATTAATGATGCCGCACGCGCGCAAGCGGATGGCTTGCTCGGCATGATGCGCGGAGCGGATGGATTCGTCGAGGCAGATCGGCGTATCCAGCCTGGCTTGCAGCACGGCGTGATCGATGATGTCGTCATGCGCCAGGGGCTGCTCGATCATCATCAGGTAGAACTCGTCGAGCTGTTTCAAACGGGCGGCGTCGTCCAGCGTATAGGCTGAATTGGCGTCGGCCATGAGCTTGATTGCGGGAAAACGCGCGCGCACCTGCCGGATCACTTCCACATCCCAGCCCGGCTTGATCTTCATCTTGATGCGCTGATAACCGGCGGCCAGTTCGCGCTCGATTTTCTCCAGAAGCTGGTCCACCGAATCCTGTATGCCGATGGAAACTCCGCACGGAATCTCGCGCCGCGCGCCGCCGCCGATCGTTTGCCACAGCGGTTGCCCCGCCAGACGAGCGGCGAGGTCCCACACGGCCGCCTCCAGACCACCGCGCGCCATCTGGTGGCCGCGGATATGCGCGGTAAGCGGCGCGACGTCTTCGGCACTGGCGATGTCGCGACCCAGCACGCGCGGGATGGCGTAATCGCGCAGGATGAGCCAGGCGGAATCGGTCCACTCTTCGTTATAGAAAGGACTCTCGCCGGCCGTCACTTCGCCCCATCCGGAGGCGCCTTCTTCACCGATTACTTCAACCAGGATGATGTGGCGCTCGGCGGTGCGCCCGAAGCTGGTTTCGAAGAAGTGGACCAGCGGCATACGGATCTGCCGCAGCGTTACGCGTTCGATCCGCATTCCCACCTCCCGAGCAGATACGTGCCCACGCGATCGGAGCGTTCAAACCCGACGACCGCCAGGCCGCGGTCGAATCCGCCTATCAGGCGGGCGCCAAGCGACTTCTGGATTTCGCGGGCGCGCCGGGGCTCTTCGCGGCGGATGGTATCGATATTGGCCGGAACTTCGATGCGCTCTTCCACACTGCGCGCGGGCGTGCGCCCCGCCAGAACCGCCTCGACGTGGGGACTGGCCAGCCACCATTCAGCCACGCAGCGATCCGTGGGCAATCCACCATGCAGCGGACTGGTGGTGGTGCCGTACTGATTCTCGACGTAGCGGCGCACGATAGCGCCCAGGCGCTCCATGTTGAAGAAGGCGTTTTTCAACTCCAGCGGATCGAAGGTCCACTCGATGAGACCGATGCCGCGCTGCAACGCATCCTCCCGCTGGCGCAGCTTCAGCATGCGGCCCACGCCCTGGTTGCGATATTCCGCCAGCACGCCCAGCATATGGCTGTGCAGGTACGATCCGCCGCCGGGCTTCAATCCGGGAATCGACAGCAGGAACCCCACCATCCCGTTTCCGTTATAAGCGCCGAACGCCTGGCCGCCGACCTTGGTGGCCACCACGAACAGGCGCACCGGCAGCAACTCCATGTCGTTGAAACCCCAAACTGTTTTCTGCAGCTGCACGGCTTCCTGAAACTGGCGGCTTTCGGTCAACGCGCGGAGTTCGATCATGGCTTGGCTTCCTCCCAGAGCGCGTCCATCTCAGCCAGGGTGGCCTCTTCGGGCGATTTTCCCTGCTCGCGCAGCTTGCGCTCGATGTAGCCGAAACGCCGACGGAACTTGGCGTTGGTTTTGCGCAGGGCTTGCTCGGGATCCACTTTGACGAAACGGGCCAGGTTCACGAGCACGAAAAGCATGTCGCCGAGTTCGCCCTCCAGTTCCTCTTGCGCAGCTTGGTCGAGCGCAGGGGCGCGGCGCGCGTCGTCGAACTCGGCGAGCTCTTCGTGCAGCTTATCCAGCACTTGTTCGGCGTTGTCCCAATCGAAGCCGACGTGCGCGGCGCGGGAGGTAAGCTGCTGGGCTTCGACCAGCGCCGGCAAGGCGCGCGGAACAGAACCGAGCAGCCCGCCGGTCGATTCGCCCTTTTGCTTTTTCTCCTCAGCTTTCACGCCGCCCCAGATGCGGAGCACATCGCCCGCCGTTTGTGCGCTCTGTTCGCCGAAGACGTGGGGGTGACGGCGGATCAGCTTTTCGTTGATGGCATCGAGCGCATCCGCGATCGAAAACAGATTCTGCTCGGCAGCCATTTGAGAGAAGAAGACGGGCTGCAGCAGCAGATCGCCCAACTCGCCGGCCAGCTCCGGCCAGTCGCGCGCGTCGATTGCGTCCATCACCTCGTAGGTCTCTTCGAGCAGATAAGGTTTGATGGTGTCGAGGGTTTGCTCGCGGTCCCACGGGCAGCCGCCCGGCGCGCGCAATTGGGCCATTATTTCGACGAGCTTTTGAAATTTTTCACCGGCGGTGGGGGGCAAGTTTCAATTTAACATGGCCTGGCGCGGCGCCCCATTACGCGCGCCCGTCGCGAAAGGCGCCGACCGCTTGACACCCCGGTGCGGTTCTGCCAAGTTAGCGGAAGGTCCGATGGATGGGCAGTTACGCATCGTTAACAGAACGCCTGAACCTGTTCATGCAGGGCAATCATTCCGTGGTGGATGCGCTGCTGCGCGAAGTGCTGCCCAAGCTGCACGAGATTGCCGTGCGCGAACTGAAGCGGGAGCGTTACATGGCGCCGCTTTCCAAGACCGAATTAATCCACGAAGTCTGGTTGACGAACCTGTCGAAAGGCGGCTGGCAGATTCGCGATCAAGGGCACTTCTACGCGCTGGCCAGCCTGGCGATGCGCCGCGTTCTGGTGGACCTGGCGCGCAAGAGGCTGGCGGCCCGCCGGGGCGCAGGGGAAGCGGCGGTGCCGCTGGACGAATCTGGCGCGCTGCTGGGAGCCACGGTGCGCGACGCGCAACAAATCGTCGAGATCGGGCTTCTGATGGAGCGCCTGGAAGCCAAGGACCCGGACGCCGCGCGCATGGTGGACATGCACTATTTCAGCGGCTTCACGCTCGAAGAAATCGCGCGGGAGACCGGGCTCACTGTCCGCCAGGTGCGCTCCCGCTGGGAAAAGGGTATTAAGTGGCTTAAGCGGATGCTGCAATCAGATCTTTGACCAGCGGCTCCGCAAACGAACCGGCCGCGCGCGGCCTTCTGGCCGGGTCGAATTCCAGGGCCGCGGCGAGCATCCCGATGGACTCCGCGGAGAGATGCACGTCCAGACTTCCGGCGAGATCGCGCACTCGCTCGGGCAGATCCAGCACGGCATCCGGCCGTGCGTGAAAGCCCGCGCAGGGTCTCGTTGGCGTCCTTGACGATGGCGATGGAGAAGTCGATCAGTCACGTTCTCCGGTTTCACGTCGACGATAGGCAACTAAACGCCCTCCCGGCTATAATCGGATTATGACCGGCGTCATAGAGATCGGCAGCCTGATCGACCGCGATCCGGCGATCCGGGGCGGGCGGCCCAAAATTGCCGGTACGGGTGTGACCGTCATGCGCGTCGCAGCCTGGTACAAGATGGGGCTGTCTCCCGAGGAAATTGCGACGCAGTATGGGCATCTGAGTCTCGCCCAGATCCACGCGGCCCTCGCCTATTACCACGCCAATCCCGAGGAAATCGAAGCAGACTTAGGTGAAGAAGAAGCGTTCGCGGAAAAAGTGGATCGCGAAGCCGCCTCCCGATCCGGGAGATGAGCCGCATTCGGCTTTACTTCGACGAGGATGCCCAGCAGAACGCGCTCGTCGCCGCTCTGCGCGCTCGCGGTATCGACGTTTTGACAGCATCGGACTGCGAGACGATCGGCCGAAGCGACGGAGTCCATCTTCGCCATGCAGCTAACAACGGCCGCGTCTTGTATAGCTTCAACATCAAAGATTTTAGTTTGTTTCACGACCGGTGGATCTCCGCCGGCTGGCAGCACTCCGGGATCGTTCCCGGATTCCAGCAGCGCTACTCCATCGGCGAACAACTGCGGCGTCTCTTGCACCTCCTAAATCGTAAGCCCGCGGAAGAGATGCTGTCCCGTCTCGAGTATCTCTCAACTTGGGGGCGCTAATCCTACCGCACTCCCTCCCCGAAGTCCTCGGCAGGCCACCAACAACGATGGCCTGCTCCACGGCCAAATCCGCTGCCCGGCTGGGAAAAGGGTATCAAGTGGCTCAAGCGGATGCTGCAATCAGATCTTTGACCAGCGGCTCGGCGAACGCGCCGGCCGCGCGCGGCCTTCTGGCCGGGTCGAATTCCAGTGCCGCGGCGAGCATCCCGATGGACTCAGCGGAGAGATGCACCTGAAGAGTTCCGGCGAGATCGCGCACCCGCTCGGGCAGATCCAGCGCTGCATCCGGCAGCAGATCTTTGAGTTGGCGTCCGGTGAGCATTTCGAGCAGCAGCTTGGCCAGGCTGTAAATGTCGCTGGAAGGTTCGGCATAGCCGACCGCCTGCTCGGGCGCCATGTAGTCGAAGCTGCCGGCCGCCCGCGAAAGCCCGTGCAGCGTCTCGTTGGCGTCCTTGACGATGGCGATGGAGAAATCGATCAGCACCGCTTCCTCCTGCGGCGAGCCGTCGCTGCGGACAATGTCGCGCACGATCACGTTCTCAGGCTTCACGTCGCGATGGCAGATTCCCAGCGCGTGGATGGCATCGAGGGCGCTGGCCAACTGACGCAGCAGGCGCGCGGTGCGCCGGGGCGACAGCGGGCCCGCTTCCAGGATCTCGCGCAAATTCCTGCCTGCCACAAACTCCATCACCAGATACGGGGAGCCGGAGGGCGCGGTGCCGTGCGCGTAGATCGAAACCACGTTGGGATGCCGCACCTTCTTGAGGGCGGCCACTTCCTGGGCAAAGCTCCGTTGAATCCAGGCCTTGTCCTTCGCCTCGCCGCGCACCTCGCCGCGAAAGACCTTGATGGCGCAGTGCTGCGTTTGCGCGCGATCATAACCGTCGAGCACGTTGGCGAATCCGCCGCGCGCCAACAGGGCGCCGACTTCAAAGCGGTCGTCCAGCAGGGTGCCCTCCAGTTCGTGAACCTCGGGCAGGAGTGCACCCATGCGCCAGGCCGCCAGGTCGGGCAGCAGCGTGGCGTCGTCCGCCAGGCGCCGGCGATACAGCAGGTAGCCGCCGGCCGCAAGGGATGCCGCCACCAGGAAGTATGCGGCCAGCAGCGGCCAGCTCAGCCCGACCGCACGCAGCACGGTGAACTGCCGGGTTGCGGTTCCCGACCAAGGTCCCGTAAAGACGCGCCCCTGGACCTCTAGGGTGTGCGCGCCGGACGATAGCTTCCCCAAAGCGAGATCGAGGCTGCGCGACTCGCGCCAGGACGGCTGCTCGGGCAGGACGCGATATCGCAGGCGCAGCGCGTTGCGCCGGTCGAATTGCAGCGATCCGATGTGCGCGGTCACCTTCAACCCGTGCGGCAGCGCGCTAACCGCGTCGGCCATGCGCGGCGCTTGCCCCTCCCAGGAGAAAGCCGAGACGAAGACCTGCGGTGCGAACTGCGGCGTCGTCAAGTCGGAGGCAGGCAGATAGTGGACGATGTTTACGTCGATTCCGAACCAAATAGAGCCGTCCGTATCCTCAAAATAGCTCCCGCTATTTACTCCCACGCCCGGCAATCCGTCCGACTGGTCGAAATGCAGCCACTTCCCGGCTTCCGCATCCGCCGGGCGCGCCACGGACATTCCACGATTCCCCCCACGCCACAGCCAACCGCGCCGGTCGACATCGAAGGTAATGCTTTCCGGATCCTCGATCTCGTCGCCGGCACGAAATTGCCGCACGTCATATCGTCCGTCCGGGGTTGGGTGGATCAGCGCAAACGCAGGGGTGTTGTAGTAGCCATACCAAACGTCGCCATTTGGAACGGAGGCCAGCGACCAGCAAGCGTTTACAAGGAGGCCATCTTTGGTGGTGATCTCACGCCAAGCTCCGTCTTTGCTTCGGGATGTGAGCCCCCCGTTGTAGCAGGCCCATAACTTGTGAGTGTACTCCTCATACTGAACGTCCAGCACATTGCCCGCTGGCTGCGTTTGAAGATAGTGACTCTCGAAGATCAGGCGGGGGCGCTGTTCCTTCAGCCATCCCAGCCCAATGCCGCCCAACCAGACCTCGCCGTCGGGAGTCCTGGCTAGCCGGAGGCCATAGTCGCCTTGGTACGGGGCCGCCGTGCGCGCGAGTACCTGTCCGTCGCGCCGCAACATAACCACGCCTCCGGGGTTCAACGCCGCCAGGAGACCATCGGCGAATGGCAACAGATTCATCACCATGCCCGCCTTTGCGAAGGATGCCACGCTCTGCCAGTGCTGGCGGTCCTTGGTCAAAACTCCGACATTGCGATTCAACCCGGCATAGATGTCCGTTCCGCTTCGCTGTATGCACCACGGATCATCCACGCCATCGCGCGCCGTCCAGTACTCCATCCGGAAGGGCGAGGCGAACCGGTAGAGTCCTTGGGAACTGCCCAGCCAGAGTGTGCCATCCCTCCCCTCAATCGCTGCGAAGAGCGCAGTCGGGAGGCCATTGGATACCTTGGCAATTCGAAATGCACCAGGACGGCCAAATGCCAGGATGTTTGGGCCGACCAGCACCATTGATCCGTCCGGCGCTTCGCGTAGGTTCGCTCTCACGCCCGCGCCTTCGAACGGCGCCTGACGCCAGACCCCGTCACCACAGTCAAAGGTGTCCTGGCCCTCGCTGGCGATCCATACGCATCCGGACCGGTCGCGCAGAACACGCATCGCCCCTGCCGCGGAGTCACGCCAGATGGCATGGTGCTTGACAGCCAGTTTGCTTGAGGGATACCACCGCGCGACATCTTCCAGACGGAGTTCATGCCATCCTCCCTCGAGCCAAGGATAAAGAAGCATCCCGCCCTGATCGAGTGTCAGGGGGCCTGGTGAACCCAAATCCATCACGGTCTCTGTTTTCCAGTTGCCGTTCGTTCGTTGCATTCTGATGAGCGAAGCGGTGGTGATGGGAATACCCTTACCCAAAGGACCAACTGCGGCGACGGCCAAATCCGGCGTCGCCGCGATCACGCTGACGGCGGCTCCTTCGGCAATCTCCTGCACGGGGCCGTTCGCAAACCGGTACACGCCGGTCTCCGCTCCAATCCAAATGGCGCCGCTGGAATCTTCGGTGATGTCGTAGCTCTCGGCGCGCGGAAATCCGTAATCGCGGAGAAAGAACATGTGCGTCCCGTCGAAGCAGGCGAGATCGTCTCCTCCCAGCCATAAACGGCCGCGGGAATCCTGAAACAGCGTCTTCACATTCTTCGGCGAGCCCGCTACAGGGAGAAAGGGATACTGTTGTCCGTACGCCCGCGAGCCGGCGTGCGCCACCAGCCAGCAGACGAGGATGCATGCCGCCCCGCGAGAGAGCCCATTCATTATCAATATAGGTATACAACCTCTATCTGCGTAGATTCCACCCCAGCCTGACACAAAATTTTGTTAATCAAAAATATTTTGAGCAGAAAAGTCCGGTTCTTGCGCAGAAGGGAATGGAGGGCGGCCCGCCGGGATTTCAAAAGCGGTGTTGCCAGTGGGGAAACGAATGAAGATCAAAGGAGATTACTTATGCGTCAGTTAGCAACGTTTTGCACGCTTCTTTTGACGATCTCGCTGCTGCCCGCCTGGGCGCAGCAGGATGTGATCACAACCGCCATCGGCGGCGGGCCCAACGACATACCCGCGCTTCAGTCCGACATAGCGAGCCCTGCTGGGGTTGCTTTCGACAGCTCGGGAAACTACTACATCGCCGCGGCCAACCGCGTGTACGAAGTGAACACCAGCGGTATCCTCACCGTCGTGGCCGGAACCGGCGCGGCCGGATATTACGGCGATGGCGTGCCGGGCGGCGCCGCGAATGCCGAATTCAACCTCCCGATTGGCATCGCCGTCAGCTCCGGGTACATTTATGTCGCCGAGTATGACAACTGCATCATCCGCATGATCGACACCAGCACGAACACCGTCACGACCATCGCCGGCGTTGCGGGGCAGTGCAACTACAACGGAGATGGCGCTCCCGCCACCAGCTACCACCTGTATCACCCGCAAGGCTTAGCGCTGGATGGCGCCGGGAACCTCTATATCGCCGACCAGTACAACTGTCGCGTGCGGGAACTGGTTCTTTCGACCGGCACGATCAACACTTACGCCGGAACCGGAACATGCGGCTACAGCGACGATGGAGATCCGGCGACCAGTGCCAAGCTGAACTACCCGTCGGGCCTGGCGATCGATAGCGCGGGAGATCTATTCATCGCCGACCAGAACAATTTCCGCATCCGCGAGGTCGCCTTTTCCACCGGGATCATTACAACGTTCGCCGGGAACGGCTCGGAAGGGAACTCCAGCACCGAGATTGGCTACGTCTACAACGGGTTGGAGGTGAACACAGCCGGTACAACCGTGACCTTCGGAGACTACACCTATAGCGAGATCCGCCAGTTCACGGCCGGCGGCGCCATCACCACCATCGCTGGCAAAAACAACAGATCGTTTTGTGGAGATGGCGGCCCTGCCACGAGCGCGTGCATGAATACACCGGACGGAATTGCCATCGCCAGTTCGGGGCTCATATACTTTTCCGATAACGGTAACGACCGCATCCGCGCGTTCACCGTTGGCGGTGACATTAACACGGTCGCCGGGAATGGCAACGCCACCTTTCCCACTCTTGTGAGCGGCGTTCCCCCGCAGGGCGTGGTACTTAACAATCCGATCGACGTTTTGGAAGATCCCTCAGGCAACGTCTTCATTGCGGAGTACACCAACTGCATCGTGCGCGAACTGGTGAAGGCCACCGGACTGGTAAACATCTTCGCCGGTACGGTGGCGACGGCAACTAAC
>DATKFU010000281.1:0-38515 GCA_035511215.1 Bryobacteraceae bacterium
CATAGTTGATCCCGGTCTGGCTGAGGGCTGTCAGGTTCGGGCAGTAGCTGTCCCCACCGTTGGCGCCCGCAATCCCATTCGCGCAATTGTAGAAGTCTACCGCGTGCATACCGTCAATGCTCAACAGCAGCACGTGCTTGATATTCCCCGATCCCACAGTGCTCGCGTCGGCCGCAATTCCTTGAGTCGATGACGCCAATACCATCGCCGCCGCACATACGGCCAGAGCCAACTCTTTCGTCCTCATAAAAAAGCCTCAGCCAGGATTCTAGCTCGCCAAGGCCCATGCGTAAGTTACACTTCTGTGAAAACCCGGTTAATCGACGATTAATTTATCGATCCAGTTCTGGCAGGCTTGGGCGGGACGGATGGGTTTGCTTGCGCGTCGCTCGGGAAACTTTACCGGTCAATGGCTTCCGCGATCCTTGGACCGGAGACTGTATCATTGATGATACGAGGTGTCCTTGATGAGAAAGAACCGGGCGGGAAGAACCCGCTACGCGCCCAGAACGACTAACCACTACCCACCCCCCGATCAAACGGATAGTATCTCCGTGCAACCTGGCGAGAGCGCATATGCCGAAGTGAAAGTGTCGAACCCAAATCAGATTACCGAACGAAGCCAATTTGGTCCTTTCTTTTCAACAGACGCTCGAAACGGAAGCCAAACTCCGCTGACGCTTCCACGGGACGCACCACCATGCAACCGAATGCACCGCTTATACGGAATGTTCGACATGGCTCCACTTAGCACTTATACTAAGTATGTATTCCGGCCGGCCGATGGGCGTCGGGAGCACATGATTGCAATAACTAGCCTCTATCAGGTCTCGGTCAACGCTGTTGGATTTGATACAGTAACACGATTTCCTAATTGCGAACACGCTACGCCCGCCGCGTCCGACCACAGCCGCCAATGTACCGCCATGCAACCGGGTGTTACACCATTCCCAGCTTTTCCGGATTGCGAGGATCTCGCCACCGAAGTGGCACGACCAAGCCACGGCGCATCAACGACGAAGCAAGCAGCATCCGGCTGGCGAGGCCGATCACATCCCCAAGTTTCCCTCTACCCATCTGAAAACAATCACCAGGCGCCGATTCGCCGCCGAATCCACATCCATCGCCGTGGTAATGTTGATCGTGGGACGGATGCGATTTCAAACTCGCTTGAGTCACTCCTATGCAATGTTACAGAACGCGACCTGCGACCGTCGGAAAAGCCACAAAAGTCGACACCATGCAACGTGCAACCCCCTTTCAACCGTCTGTCGCCAAAGTGTCGCCTACCCCTGGCCACCCGAACGAACCGAACGAAGCCAAACCTTCACTCGCCGCCCCGCCGGTGATACGATGCATAAATCGCCGCGTAACACCATGCCCTCGATCCTTCTGAAAACCGCCGTCCCTGGGCCGCGCTCCCAAGCGCTGGCCGCCCGCCGCGCCCAGGCCGTGCCCCGCGGCGTCTCGCAGTTGACCTCTATCTTCGTCAGCCGCTCCGAAGGCGCCGTCATCGAAGACGTGGACGGCAACCGCTTCCTCGATTTCGCCGGCGGCATCGGCTGTCTCAACGCCGGCCATCGCGAGCCGGGCGTGGTCGCCGCGCTGCATGCGCAGGTGGATCGCTTCCTGCACACCTGCTTCATGGTCGCGCCCTACGAAAGCTACGTGCAACTCGCCGAAAAGCTGAACGCGCTGGCGCCCGGCAGTACGCCCAAAAAGACCCTGCTGCTGAATAGCGGCGCCGAGGCCGTCGAGAACGCCATCAAGATCGCGCGCGCTTACACCCGCCGCCCCGCGGTGATCTGTTTCGAAGACGCCTTCCACGGGCGCACGCTGCTCACGCTCTCGCTCACTAGCAAGACGCATCCTTATAAGGCCGGCTTCGAGCCCTTCCCCAGCGACATCTACCGCGTGCCGTATGGTCAGCCCGCCGCGCAGCTTGAAGACACTTTCCAGCGCGTGGTGGCGGCTGAATCGGTCGCCGCCCTTATCGTGGAGCCTGTGCAGGGCGAGGGAGGCTTCATCGTGCCGCCGCCGGGTTGGCTCGCCGCCGTCGCCGGTATCTGCCGCAAATACGGCATCCTCTTCATCGCCGACGAAGTGCAGACCGGCTTCGCCCGCACCGGCAGGATGTTCGCCATCGAGCACGAAGACATCGAGCCGGACCTGATGGTGACGGCCAAGAGCCTCGGCGGCGGGCTCCCTTTGGCCGCCGTCACGGGCAAAGCCGGCGTCATGGATCACACCGGACCGGGCGCGCTGGGCGGCACGTTCGGCGGCAATCCTTTGTGTTGCGAAGCCGCGCTGGCCGCTATCCAGGCCATCGAGAACGGCGGCCTGTGTGCGCGCGCCATGCATCTCGGCGGGCTGTTTCGCCAGTGTGCGTTAGCTTGGAAAGACCGCTTTCCCCAGATCCGCGATGTGCGGGGCCTCGGTGCCATGCAGGCGTTTGAACTGGCGGATGCGGCATCCACCAAGGCGCTGACCAAGTACTGCTGCGAGCACGGTTTGCTTCTAGTGACCGCCGGCACTTACGGCAACGTAGTGCGCATCCTGATGCCGCTTATCGTGACGGATAGCCAGATGGACGAAGCCCTGGATATCATGGACGCCGCCCTCACCGCCCTGACAGTTGGCGAAGATACCGCATCTAAACCTTCTCCGGCACTACATACGGCGCGCGGTAATTCCGCGTCAACATCTTGTTAGCTTCTTCATCGCCCACGAATCGCTCAGTGGCCGGGTCGAACTGCAGTTGCCGCCCCAGCCTGTACGAGATGTTCCCCAGGTGCGCCAGCGACGACGCCAGATGCGCTGTCTCCACCGGGCCGTCCAGGTCGCTCGATTTGCGGCTCTCCACGGCTTTGATAAAGTTGGCATAGTGGTCCCCGCCGGCTTTGCGCTTCGGACCTGGCTCGCGCTTCTCGCCCAGATACACTTCGTAAGAATCGTAGCCATTGATCGCCAGGTAACCTTCCGACCCATAGAAGATGTTACCCACGCCCACGCCGCCTTCCGTGTTCGTACACCACGGACGCACTTCGAACTGAATGATCTTCTTCTGCTCCGGATAATGATACACGGAAGTCAGTGTCTCGGGTGTCTCCTTATCGTCGTCCCAAAGGAACTTACCGCCCATGGAAGTGACTCGGCTGGGTAGACCTACTCGTAAACCCCACATGCACATGTCCGTTTCGTGTATGCCTTGATTGCCCACGTCTCCGTTGCCGTAGTCCCAATGCCAGTGCCAGTTATAATGCACCAGCGCGCGCGTGAAGGGGCGCTCCTGCACGGGACCTTGCCAGATATCCCAGTTCAGATACTCAGGCGCTTGCTCGTTGCCCTTGTGTCCCACCGACGGACGCCATCGGAACACCAGCCCGCGCGCCATGTACACGTTGCCGATCACGCCTTTGTTCATCAACTGTACGGCTTCTTTAATCGCCTCCGAGCTGCGCAGTTGCACTCCGTGTTGTACGATCCGGTTGTAGCGGTGCGCTGCCTCGATCATCTTGCGGCCTTCGTAGATGTTATGCGCGCCGGGCTTCTCCACATACACGTCCTTGCCTGCCTGGCATGCCCAAATCGTGGCCAGCGCGTGCCAATGGTTGGGGGTCGCCACGCTCACTGCGTCGATTTCCTTGTTGTCGAAAACCCTCCGCAGGTCCTGCTCGGTCTGCACCTTGCGGTGATATTTGGCCTCGAACTGCTCCGCGCGCTCGGCCAGCACGTTGCGGTCGGGATCGCACAGCATCACTACTTCGGCGTTGGGCAGCGCGCTGAACCCGTTGATATGATCCTTGCCGCGTCCATTGACACCCAGCACCGCAACCCGCACGCGGCTGTTGGCGGAAGCCTTGCCGGCCATCAGCGAAATGGCCGCCCCGCCGGCGCCCAACACAAAACTTCTTCGGCTATTCATATGGAACCTCTGTGGGAATTCTAGCACCGCAACTACCTCACCAGCTTCTCCGCCAGGTCTTCCGCGATGTCGAAGTTCACCTGCACCACCCGGCCGTCTTGCTTCACTTGAATTCCGTCCAAGGCGCGCAGCAGGTCGGGCTTGCGCTGCACGCCCATGCGGGCCAGGCTGGCCAACCCGCGCAACGAGTCCGCGAGGCTCTTGGCGTCCGCCTCCGTCCGCGCGTCGCCCGCAAAGACGGCGTGCGCTCCCGTGCGCAAGTCGACAGTCAGGCTGGCGCCTTCCACCAGGCGGAGCACGCGGTCCAGGTTGGCCAGGTTCCCCAGCGCGCGCAACTGGTCCGGCGTGGCGCCCCGCCAGCCTTCGACCACCGCCCAGATCTGCGCATCGGCAGGCAAAGCTTCGGCGCGCGCTAGCAGGTCGCGCGGGCCGCGTCCCCCGCTCTTCGATTGATCGATGGCCGCCCGCACGGCCGCACTGTTTCCGTACAGCGTGAAGCCCTTATATACGGTGCCATTCAAATCGGCGCCGCGCGCGATCGCCAGCACGTTCTTGCCGTCGCTGGTCAGTAGCACTTCGTGTATATCCCGGCTGGAGAACTCGCCGAAGCGCGGTAGCCGATTTTCCCGCTCGAGCTTGCGATAGATCGGCGTCTCGCGTAGTCGATCCATGCGCACGCCCGCCAGCGCCACCGTATCCGGCGAGACGAACCGGGTCGCGCTGCCGCTGCTGCACGCAGTCAGAATCAGGCAGAGTGCCAGTGCCAAGTGGGGCAGGACTCCAGTCCTGCGGCCGGCGTCCACGCCGGCCCGTCTCCGATCCATTCGGCACCTCACAGACATTATTATGGCAGTGGAATGCGGGATAATCTGACATGATGGTACCGGTTGCCGCCGCGCCTTACCAACTCAAAGACAGCCCCTACAGCAGCCACAGCCTGCTGCTGGCCAGTTTGCCGCCTTTGGGCGCCGGCCGCCGCGTGCTCGACGTGGGCTGCGCCGGCGGCTACCTGGGCGCGATCCTCGCCAGCCGGGGTTATCGCGTGACCGGCATCGATTCGCCTGGCGCCGCGCGCACCGGCTTCCCGGACTCCATCGAACTGCTGGAAGCCGATCTGGATCTGGGGTTGCCCCCTTTAAGCGGGCGCTTCGATTTCGTAATCTGCGCGGACGTGCTCGAGCATCTGCGCCGGCCCGCCCTCCTGCTGCGCGACTTGCGCGCCGTGCTCTCGGCCGGCGGACTGCTGGCCGCCTCGCTTCCCAACAGCGGCCACGCCTACTTTCGCTGGAATGTTCTGACCGGCCGCTTTCCATCTGACGACCGCGGCCTGTTCGACCGCACCCATCTGCATTTCTATACCTGGCGCGGCTGGCTCGAACTGTTCCGGACCACCGGATTCCGCATCGAAACCCTGCGCTGCTCCGGCGTGCCCATCGGCCTCGCGCTGCCAAAATGGGAAGGCTCCGCCGTCGTGCGCGCGCTGGAGAGAATGTCGTACGAGTCGGCCCGCTGGTGGAAGACCATGTTCGCCTACCAGTTCATCGTAACCGCCGCGCCGGAGATCGAAGCATGACGAACAAGCCCAAGGTCGTCGTAGTCATGCCGGCTTACAATGCGGCCAAGACCCTGCACATGACCTATCAGGACCTGCCGCACGAGCTGGTTGACTTAGTCATCCTGGTGGACGACGGCAGTTCCGACGAAACCGCCCAAATTGCGCGCGACATGGGGCTGGAGCTGTTCGTCCACAATCGCAACTACGGATATGGCGCCAATCAGAAGACCTGTTACCGCGAGGCGCTCAAGGCGGGCGCCGACATCGTGGTGATGGTTCACCCCGATTATCAGTACGACCCCACTCTGCTGCCTGAGATTGTCCGTCCCATCCAGGAAGGCCGCGCCGACGCCGTTCTGGGATCGCGCCTGATGGGAACCAGTCCGATAAAGCAAGGCATGCCCTGGTGGAAATACGTTTCCAATCGCTTCCTCACCTGGGTGGAGAACGTCACTTTCGGCTTGCACCTTTCGGAGTATCACACCGGCTACCGGGCGTTCCGCAGAGAGGTGCTCGAATCCGTGAATCTGGAAACCAACTCCGACAAATTCATATTCGACCAGGAGATCATGGCGCAGATGGTGGCGCTGGGCATGCGGATCACAGAGGTTCCCGTGCCCACGCGCTACTTCGCGCAGGCCTCGTCGGCATCGTTCTTCCAGAGCAGCGTCTACGGCTTCTCCATCCTGCTCCTGCTTGCCAGGTACATGATGCACCGCTGGGGATGGGGTTACCACCGCCAGTTCGATAGCTTGCAACGGCGCTATCACGCGGGGGCCGAGCCGGCCGGGCGGAAGAGCTAGCGGTGCGCCGCGGCATACTCCTTCTGGATTTGCTGCTGGTCTTTCTCTTCACCGCAGTGCTGATCAAGCCGCTTTTCAAAGCGAAGTACCTGGACCGCTGGGACTCCATCGAAAGCACCTTCATCGCGGATGGCCGCTTTCTGAAAGACCACCCGACGCACCCCCAGTGGCAGCCGCTCTGGTATTGCGGCACGCGCTACGACTATCTGTATCCGCCGGTCCTGCGTTACGGCACGGCCTTCCTGTCGCGCGTCTACATTCCGGTAAAAGCGTATCACTTCTTCACCGCGCTGCTCTACTCCATCGCCAGCGCGGGCGTGTACTTTCTGGTGTGGGTGATGAGCCGCTCGCGCGGCGCGGCGTGGCTGGCGGCCGCGGCTTCAGCGCTGATCTCGCCCACGTTTCTATTGATCCCTGCGCTGCCTCTCGATTCACAGCATCTGGCGCCCTGGCGCCTATGGGTGCTCTTGCGTTACGGCGAGGGGCCGCATATCTCATCGCTCGCGGTGCTACCGTTCGCGCTCGCCTTTGCCTGGCTGGCGCTGCAGCGCCGCCGCGGTGTATTCCTGGCGGCGGCCGCCGTCTGCTGCGCCCTGGTAGCGCTCACCAATTTCTATGGCGCTACCGCGCTGGCCATCCTCTATCCGATCCTGGTTTGGAGCCTGTGGGTCACTCACCGCGACCGCCGGATCTGGCTGCGCGCCGCCGCGGTTCCCGCGTTGGCCTATGGGCTTTCTGCATTCTGGCTGACACCCTCCTACCTGCGAATTACGATCGAGAACCTGCGGTACGTCTCGTCTCCGGGCAATCGATGGTCTGTGGCTCTGCTCGTCCTGGCCGCTGCCGCCTTCCTGGCCGTTACGCTCGTGAGCGCATCCCGAAAACCAGGACGCGCCTACACGGTCTTCGTTTGCGGCGGTCTGCTGTTTCTGGCGTTGAACGGCTTAGGCTACTACTATTTCAAATTCCGAGTGGCCGGCGAACCGCACCGCCTCTTTCCGGAACTGGATCTGGCGCTAACGCTGGCAGCCGTCGAGTTACTGCGCCGATTGTGGAACTGGCCCATGCGAGTGCCCGCTCGCGTGCCGGTGGCGCGCGCGCTGGCGATGCTGGTGGTGCTGTGTGCGGCCTGGTCCGCGCGCCACTACGTGCGCCACGCCTGGGGTCTGTATCCGCCGGAAGCGGACTACCGCCAGCGCGTCGAATACCGCATGTCGGATTGGATCGCCAGTCATCTTCCGCAAGCCCGCACCCTGGAGGCCGGTTCCGTGCGCTTCTGGTGGGACACATGGCATGACCTGGCTCAGGTGGGCGGCGGGTCCGAACAGGGCCTCCTCAATCGGCGGATACCCATCGCGCAGTGGGAAATCGATGTGGGATCCAATCCCGAGCTGGCGGTCCGCTGGCTGACCGTCTTGGGCGCCGATGCAGTCGTTGTTTCGGACCGGCAGTCGCAGGAAATCTATCACGACTTTAAGGTCCCTGGTAAGTTCGCGGGGGCGTTGCCGGTGCTGTATGACGACCGTCAAGGCAACGTCGTCTACCAGGTTCCCCGCCGTTATCCATCGCTGGCGCGTGTGGTCGATCGGGCGCGGTTCGAAGCCTTGCAACCGCTCGATCACACCGATCTCGGGTTGCTGCGGGCCTATACGGCGGTGGTCGAAGAGGGGCCCGATGCGCCTGCCGCCACCGCCTGGCTTGGAACCGATGCGCTGCGCGTGCATGCGCGCGTGGCGCCCGGCCAGGCTGTCCTGGTGCAGGTCACTTACGATCCGGCTTGGCATGCCTACGCCGCCGGCCAAGCCCTGCCAGTGCACCGAGATCGCGGCGCGGATTTCAGCGTGATCGACGCGCCGCCCGGCGAGCATGACATCGCGTTCGTCTTTGAAACGCCGCTTGAGAATCGCGTCGGCTGGGTGCTCACCTGGCTGTCGCTGGCCGCTGCCGCCGCGCTGGTGGTCCTCGACTACGTGCACCGCCAGCCTACAGCGCCTCTTCCTTCGCGATGATTTCCTTCATAATCTCCGATGTCCCCGCCCCGATCGTGTAAAGCCGCAGGTCGCGCCAATAGCGGCTGATGGGGTATTCGGTGGTGTAACCGAACCCGCCGAAGATCTGCATGCAATCGTAACTCAGGCGCTGCGCTAGCTCCGACGCGTAAAGCTTGGCCATGGTAATCTCGCGGACCGCCTTCTGGCCGCGATTGGTCAGGTCCAGCGCGCGATACACCAGCCAGCGCGCGGCCTCCAGGCTGGTGCGCAGCTCGGCGAATTTGTGACGCCACACCTGGTAGCTGCCTACCGGGTTGCCGAAGGCAGTGCGCTCTTTGCCGTATGCGATGGCTAAGTCCAGGCAGCGCGCCATGGACGCCACCATCATGATCGCGGAAGCCAGGCGCTCGCCCTGAAAGTTATGCATGATGTAGTAGAAGCCGCGATTCTTTTCGCCCAGCATATAGCGCGCCGGAATGCGGCAATCGTCGAAGAAGAGCTCGGCCGTGTCGGAGCACAGATTGCCCACCTTCTTCAGCTTCTTGCCCACCGAGAAGCCGGGCGTGCGGGTCGGAAACAGGACCAGCGAGATGCCCCGCCGGCCGGGTTCTCCAGTGCGCACGGCCAGCACGATAAAGTCGGCGCGCGAGCCGTTGGTGATCCACAGCTTCTGCCCGGAGATCAGCAGATCGTCGCCGTCGGCGCGCGCGTAAGTGCGCAGGGCCGCCACATCCGAGCCGCCGCCGGGCTCGCTGATTCCCAGCGCGCCGATCCACTCGCCGGCCATGGCGGGCCGCATGAAGACTTCTTTGTGCTCGGCGCTGCCCAGTTCGTCGATGATGGGAATGGTAAGCTCGCCCTGCACCATTAGGCCCATGCCCACGCCGGGGCTGTCGCTCCACGCCATCGATTCCATGGCCGCGGCGGTGGCCCACCAGTCCATGCCGCTGCCGCCCAGCTCGGTGGGAATGCGGATGCCGAACAGTCCCAGATCGGCGGCCTTGCGGAAGATCTCGCGCGGGAAAATGCCGGCTTCGTCCCATTCCTGGGCGAAGGGCGCGATTTCCTCGCGGCAAAAGCGCTTGACGGTTTCGCGGATCAGGTCGTGTTCCGCGGTGAATGGCGGATAGACCGCTTGGGCTTCCGCGACCAGTTCGGTTGGCATGCGCGTTATTGTACCCCAGCCGCCCATGGCAGAATAAGCCCATGGATCCTTTCCGCGTCGTCAAGCAATCGTGGGCCCCGGGAGACACGCGCGAAGTGGAAGTCTCCCGCATCGACCGGCAAATCGGCGTCGAGTACGACTCCTACCGGCGTATTTATCTGGCGGATGGGCACGAGTGGATCATCGCCGGCAAGATCGCCCGCGAAGACGGCAAGACTTACTATATTCTCGAGTGCGTCTCGTGAACCGGGCCACCGGGCTGTTCCTGAAGGCGTTGGGCGCGATCTACCTGATCGCGTTCGTATCGTTCGGCGTGCAAGCCGGCGGCCTGATCGGCTCCGAGGGCATCCTGCCTTTGGCGAATTACCTGCGCGGCATGCGCCAGGCGCTGGGCGCGCGCGCATTCTGGTACGCGCCGACCGTGTTTTGGGTCACTTCCGGGGACCTGGCGTTGCGCGTCGTGTGGATCGCCGGCGCGGCGCTGGCAATCGTTCTGATGCTCGGCTTTTTCCGGCGGACGTGCCTGGTGGCGCTGCTCGTCCTGTACATTTCCATCTCGACCGCCGGCCAGGATTTCTGGTCCTTCCAGTGGGACATTCTGCTGACGGAAGCCGGCTTCCTGGCGATTTTCGCGGATGCGTCGCCAGGGCGCACATGGCTGTTTCGATGGCTGCTGTTCCGCCTGATGTTCATGTCCGGCCTGGTAAAACTGCTGAGCGGCGATCCGACCTGGCGCAGCTTGACGGCGCTCGGCTATCACTATGAAACGCAGCCGCTGCCGACGCCCATTGCCTGGTACATGTATCAACTGCCCATGTGGTTTCAGAAGGCATCCACGGCCGTTGTCTTCTTTGTGGAACTGCTGGTCCCCTTTCTGATCTTCGCTCCGCTCATGCTGCGGCGTATCGCCGGAGTGCTGTTGATCGGGCTGCAGGTGTTGATCCTATTGACCGGCAATTATACTTTCTTCAATCTGCTGGCCATCGCGCTGTGCGTGTTTCTCTTCGCGGACCCGCCGGCGCCCAACGCGTGGACTGAGACCCGCACGCACCGGACTGTCACAATAGCCTTGTTGGTGTTGGTGCTCACCACCAGCGGCCTGCAGTTCTTGGAGATGTTACGCATGCCCCTGCCCGGGCCGGCGCAGAGCTACCTGGCTTGGATCTCACCGCTGCGATTGGTTAACTCATACGGGCTGTTCGCGGTGATGACTACGACGCGCCCGGAGATCGTGGTGGAAGGCTCGAACGACGGGACCACCTGGACGCCATACGAGTTCCGTTACAAGCCGGGCGATGTGCGGCGCGCGCCGCCCTGGGTGGCGCCGTATCAGCCGCGTCTTGACTGGCAAATGTGGTTCGCCGCCTTGGGGAACGCCGACGAGAATCGTTGGTTCTACAACTTTGCGGCGCGCCTGATGCAAGGGTCGGCCCCGGTGCTGGCGCTGCTGGCGCACAACCCTTTTCCAGAGGGCCCGCCGCGGTATATCCGCGCGACGGTGTATGACTATCGATTCACCGATTTCGCGGGACGGCGGCGCAGCGGCGCCTGGTGGCAGCGGGAGGAGAAAGGCGCTTATCTGCCTCCAATCTCACTGCGGCACTAGAATTTATCCCACTTACCCCCAGGGCTTGACTTCTCCGCCCAATCCCTTATATCCGTTCTTCATCCGCTCTTCGAGCTTGGCCCAAACAGCAGGATCGCAGCCTTTCCATTCCTCAACCGCTGTGTTGCCGAGATAGGGCAAATCGGCAATGCCCACCTTACTCGAATAGAAGCCGTTCAGAGTGAGATCCCGGAACTTACTAAAGAATGCCGCCCAGCGGCGATCCTCCGGCGTGGCGCGCGCCGGCCACGCAATGCGATCGAGAATCTGCTTCTGCCCATCCGCGCCCGCGTCGGCGAAGGCCTTCTTGAATAGCCGTGACGACTCCAGGTCCAGCCAGGCCAGGCCGCCGAGTATCTGGGCCGCCAGATCGTCGTTGCCGTCCTCCTGTTTACGGAAGTCCAGCCAGTCGTCCATGTACTCCGGTACACCCGCCAGCGTAGCGCTGCCGCTCCGTTCGTCGGCGGGCACGATCAGGTCGCAAAGCACCCGCACGCTGTGCCAGTCATGTTCGTCGAATACCTTCCGCTGGTAGCCGGCTGGTGGCTTCTCGTGTGTTTGCGCGAGGCCTGCGCCCGCCGTCGCCGCACCCAGCGCGGGCACGGAACCGGCGATCTGGAACAGCTCGCGCCGGCTAACTCCCGATTTCTCCGTCATAGATTCCTCTTCTTCACTTGCTCCGCGATGTACTCCGAAGTGCGCCAGCCTAACGCGGTTATAGTCAGCGTTGGATTCTTGTCCGCGTTGCTCACAAACGGCGCGGCATCGGTGACAAACAGGTTCTTGCAGTCCCACGCCTGGCAGTTTGAGTTGAGCACCGAAGTCTTCGGATCAGCGCCCATTCGAGCGGCCCCCACTTCGTGGATAATAGAGCCGCCGCGCGCGATACCCCAGTTGTTTTCGGCGGTGGCATCGGTGAAGTACTTGCCGCCGGCCGCGGTGATGATCTCCTTGAAAGTATCCTGCATATGTTTCGCCTGCAGGATTTCATCCTGGCTCCACTTGAAGTGGAAGCGCAGCACCGGGATGCCCCATTGGTCCACCGTGACCGGATCCAGGTCGCAGTAGCTGTCCGCATTCGGAATCATCTCGCCGCGCCCGGTAAAGCCGACCTGCGCGCCGAAGACCCGGCGCACGTTGCGCTTCAGTTCCACGCCGTAACCGCCGCCCAGAACGCGCTCGGTACCGCTGAAGTCGTCCGCGCCCGGCAGTCCGCGCCCGCCGCCGAACTCGATGTGATAGCCGCGCGCGAAGGGCATCTTGCCGGCCTTCTGGTCCTGGTAGTGCCACCACGGCATGTACATGTGCATGCCGCCCACGCCGTCTTCGTTGCGCGGGGGCAGATCCTCCAGGATCGGCAGGTAGCCGTCCACATCCGATCCCACCGTATCCATCAGGTACTTCCCCACCAGTCCGCTGGAGTTCGCCAGGCCGTTCGGAAATTGGCTGCTCTTGGAATTGAGCAGGATGCGGGCAGTTTCGCAGCAACTCGCGGCCAGCACCACAATTTTGGCGGTGACCGTGACTTCGCTGCGCGTCTTTTTGTCGATGTAGGAGACTCCCCGCGCCAAGCCGTCCGGACCCACTACCACTTCGCGCGCCATGGCGCCGGTGAGCACCTCCAGGTTGCCGGTCTTCATGGCGGGAAAGATATGCACGCCGGGAGAATTGAAGTTGGCGTTGATCCCGCAGGCGCGCCCGCATTGGGCGCAGTAGTGGCAGGCCGGCCGCCCGTGAATCCCGCGCGTGAGAATCGCAAGGCGCGACGGGATGCACGGAACGTTCACTTTGTCGCAGGCCAGCTTCACCAGCCGCTCGTACCCGCGCGGCGCGGGCGCCGGCAGAAACTTGCCGTCGGGCGTGTTTTCAAGACCCTCGTGGCTGCCGAAGACGCCGATCAGTTCCTCCGCTTTGTCGTAGTAGGGTGCCAGTTCCTCATAGGTGATGGGCCAGTCGAATCCCCTGCCATCGCGGCTATAAGGCTTGAAATCGTAGGGCCCCATGCGCAGCGAGATGCGGCCGTAATGGTTGGTGCGGCCGCCCAGCATGCGCGCCCGCCACCACATCCAGTCGCTGCCGGAGGCCTGGGTATAAGGCTCGCCCGGCACATGCCAGCCGCCTAGCAGCGTGGCGTCGAAATAGCCGAAGGGCTTCTCCTTGGTGCCCGCCCCGCGATGCGGCGCGTTGTACGGCCACTTGAACATGGCCGACTGCTTGGTGCCGTCGTACCATCCGCCGGCCTCCAGCATGCAGACCTTGGCGCCGGCCAGCGACAGTACGTGCGCGGCCACGCCACCGCCTGCCCCGGAGCCGACCACGACTACATCGTATGTTTTGGGAGTTGCCTTCGCCTGCGCCATTCTGACTATTTTACGCCCTGTTGGGCGGCATGGCTGCGGGAGATAGCATATGGCTATGGACCTCGCCGAACTCCTGCAGCAGGCGCGCTATTTTGCCAAGCCCGCGGAGCGGGGGCACAGCGCCAAGCGCACGGGGCGGGCCAAGGCGGTGTCGCGGTGTCCGTGCGAAGCTATGTACATCGACGCCGTACAATCAAGAATAGAGGTTCGAAGAGTGTTGCGCGTGCAAGTTCGGAGAAGGGAAGTGATCCGCTGGATGGTGCGGATCGCGAACTGTTTCGTGTGGAGCGCGATCATTCCGCTAGCGGCAGCACCCCTTGCGCGCCTGTACACGGCGGAGAACTACGACGTAAGCATCCAGCCGGACCTCGCGAAACAACGTTTGCCGGTTCGAGGGACTCCGAGACGGTCCCCAAAAAAAAGAGATTTGGAATATAATATCGAAATACCCCTCGTATCGAGCGAGATGTGCCGAGGGGGCATCAGGAGTGAATACGATGAACGTTCCTTTTTATGGTCACGTTAGGCAATACCATAATATTCAGGCCGAAATCGACGCCAACATCCATGAAGTCCTGGAGTCCGGCCAGTACGTCATGGGGCCCATGCTCCAGCGCTTCGAAAAGGAGTTTGCAAACTACCATGGCATGAAATATGCCGTGGGCGTGGGCAACGGGACGGATGCCTTGTGGCTTGCATTCCAGGCCCTTGGAATCGGCCCCGGCGACGAGTGCATCACCACGGCGAATACGTTCTTCGCGACCGCCGAGGCCATCTGGATTGCGGGCGCTACGGCGGTCTTCGTCGATTCAGACCCGCTGACCCACTGTATCGATCCCTCGAAGATCGAAGCGGCCATCACGCCAAGGACGAAGGCGCTGGTACCGGTCCATCTCTACGGTCAGTGCGCGGACATGAAAGCGATTCGCGAAATCGCCGGCCGCCACGGCCTGTTTGTGATTGAAGACAACGCACAAGGTATCGGAGCACGGGGCGATGGGTTCCGGATCGGTGAGTTCAGCGACGCCGCGTGCACGAGCTTTATCATTCAAAAGAACCTCGGCTGTTTTGGCGATGGCGGTGCGGTAGTCACGAATCGCGAGAATGTGGACCGCGTGGTGCGCAAGCTGCGCAATCATGGCTCCGACAAACGGTCATGCCACAGCCCGGGCTATAACAGCCGTCTCGACGATATCCATGCCGCTGTTCTGAGCGCCAAGCTGAAACATATCGACGAGTGGAACGGACTGCGCCGGAAATGGGCGGCGCGCTATTCCGCCTGCCTGAAAGACGCGGCCAGCTTCTCCCTCCCTTATGAGAAGCCGGGGTACTATCACATCTATCATCTATATGTCATCGAAACCAGGGAAGCGGCGGATCGCGATTCCTTGCTGACGTTCCTCAACGGGAACGGCATCGACGCCAAGTGTCATTACCCCATCGCGATCCACCAGCAGCAGGGATATCCGTGGGGCAGACCAGCACAAATCCCGTACGCCATTCCCAGCTCCGAGCGCAACGCCGCGTGCTGCATATCGCTGCCCATGTTTCCCGAATTGACCGCCGAGGAAGTGGACGGCGTAATCGAAAAGGTTCTGGAATGGGACCGCAAGAAAGGTGCCGCATGAACCAGAAATATCGTGTCGTAGTAGCCGGCCTGGGCAAACGCGGAATGCACCACGCTACCGCGTTTCAGTCTAACGGCCATTTCGAAGTGGTGGGTATCTGCGATATCGACGAAGCCCGGATGGATGCAGCAGCCACCCGCTTGGGGGCGCCTGCGAAATCCAAAAATGCCCGCGAGCTCGCTAATGAGCTTCGGCCAGATGTTTTCTGCTTCTGCACAATGCCCAATTTGCGGGTTGAGATGGTACGCACTGGAATCGAGTGCGGTGCGCGGCTCATCGCCATTGAGAAGCCCCTGGCGCTGACCAGCGCGGAAGGGATGGAGATCCGGGATATGCTCGAGGCTAGCGGGGTGAAGGCCGTCGTCAGCCACCAGCATCGCTACGGCTCGCACTATCAGAAGGTAAAGGAGGCCATTTCGAGCGGAGCGTTAGGGCGCATCCATACGGTTTACGGAACCTCCACCGGATGGATGACGCACATGTTGTCGCACCTGATCGACTACATCCGCTGGTTTAATGACGAAGCTCCAGCCGAATGGGTGATGGCGCAGGCGGCAGGACGTGGAAAACTCACCGACTCGCACCCATCGCCCGACTACATTGCCGGCTTTATCCAGTTTGCCAATGGCGTGCGCGGTGTGGTCGAGTGCGGAGCCGGTGCGCCCGATGTGCCCGAGGTGGATTACTGGTGGCGCAAATGCCGGATTGGCGCGCAGGGCACGCAGGGATTCGCCGAGGTCATGACCGGCGGCGGATGGCGAGTGGTCACCAAAGAGATCTCCTGTTCCGGCGGCGGATCGATGAACTACGATCTCGACATGCAGCCGTATATTCAGCAAATTGCGGATTGGCTGGATGACGCGCAAAAGGGCCATCCGTGCGAGTTCGCGAGCGCTTGGGCAGGCTTTGAAATCATGATGGCCTGCTGCCGGTCGGCCGCGCAGGGCGGCCAGATCGGCCTGCCCCTGACCTCTGGCGAGAACGAACTCGAGATGTTGCGGTCCGCGTTGGGGCCGCGCCCAGTGCTGTTCTCGATGCCGGCGAACGCCAAAGAGTACGCGTAAGAGGGGATGTATGTGCGAGCAGAATGCCGGTGAAGGATCCCTGCTGTCGTCGTGGCATTGGCGGCTGGTCTGCCTGAAATCCAGGACCGTTCGTGGACTTCCTGTGCCGGTACCTCCAGCGGATCCACAGGTGCCCGGAAGGAAGCAGCGGAAGGGGGCAAAGAAACCATCCCGGAAGAAAAAGAACTTATAGCCCGGCTTTCAGCCGGCTAGCCGCCTGAAAGGCGGCTAGCCGCCTGAAAGGCGGCTGCCGCCAAGATTGGCCGCCCTCCGATCGCAGCGAAGCTGAACAGCGATCTGTAAGCGTAATATACAAGACTCATTAGCCCGACGGCGAAGCCGGCTCCATCAGCACCCATCACCGCGACATCCGGATTCTGGTCGGACCCCCAGGCGAAGATTGGCCGCCCTGCAATTCACGCCCCGCGGTATAATCTCCATCATGAAGCTCGCGGCCGGATTGTTAACATTGTTTTCCTCCCTGGCGTTCGCCGAAACCTGGAACGGCACGCTGGTGGACGTGATGTGCAAGAACCAGGATCTGGCGGGCCACACCACCAAGTGCGCCATCGGCTGCTCCAAGAGCGGCTATGGCCTGGTGATGGCGGATGGCAAGTTCGTGAAATTCGACGAAGCCGGCAACGCCAAGGCTTTGGCCGCTTTGAAAGCCACCAGCAAGGAAAAGGACCTGAAGGCCAAAGTCACCGGCGCGCTGGATGGCGAAACGGTTCAGGTCGAATCGGTGGAACTGCAGTAGCGCTTGCGGATCTCTACCCAGGCTGGGAAGACTTCGGGGTTCTCCAGCCACACGAGCAGCCACTGCGCCATCTCGTCCTTCTGCGCTTTTTTTTCGGGCGAGGTACTGGGGTTGCGCGCCGCGAAGCGCGCGCGGTCCTTGGCGGCGATGGCTTGGCGCCGGCAATAGCGGACCAGCTGCCGGTCGCCTATGCGCATGGCCGCAGCATAAATCGCCAGCATCTCGCGCAAGTCACGCTCCAGCTCCGCAAACGATTTCTGGTGGATGCCCGCGTAGGGTTGCGCGAACGGCAAGCCCGTCTCGCGCAGCAGATCGCGCAGGTACGTTTCAGAGATCGGCGCCAGGGTACGCAACGCGGCCTGCCATTCGGCTTCGCCGATGGCCGTAATCTGCCCGGCGGTCAGGAAATCCCGCAAGGCCTGTTTGCGGGATGGATTCTTATTGGGCATGGGGAGCGGCGCCGCCCGTGACGGGCGGGTGCAGATACCGTGGAAAGCGGCCCAGCAATCCCCCATAGAGCGCATGGCCCGCCATCATCGGGCCGCGATGGGTGTACAGTGTAATGAGTGGGTTGATGTTCCGCCACAGAATAGCGAACGACAGGTAATACCAGCCGAGGCCCACCAGCACTCCGATCAGCGTGATGCGGAGGCTGGCGTCGCGGCTTGCGAGGGTGAGACCGAATAGAGCGCCGATGATCCCATAGAGGACCAGATAGAGCGCGATCCCCGCCACGGTCCGGGAGGTGAAATTCCGGCCCAGTGCCGCTTCGCCGTAGAAGGTCGTGGCCATGATGTTGGGCGCAGTCCAGATGGAACGCCGATACCAGGCCGAAACGAGCGCCAGCCAGCCGAGCAGAACTAAAACGGCCATAATGCCGGATTCGAGACCGGCCAAGAGGGCGTGCGCCTCCCTTTTTTCTTACGGGTTCTCGCCAACGCCCATGAAATCAGCCTATACTGTCCTATTGGCAAAGGCAAAGCGTCAGAATGAAACGTCGCGTAGTCATCACTGGAATCGGGGCCGTTAGCCCCAATGGAATTGGCAGAGAGGCCTTCTGGGCCGCTAGCCGCAAAGGGGTGAGCGGAGTGCGCCGCATCTCCCGGTTCGATCCCTGCGGCTCCCCTGTGCAGGTGGCCGGCGAGGTGGTGGGCTTCGACGAGCTCCGATATGTCGATCCCAAGGACCGCCAGCACGTGTCCCGCGTGGTGCCTCTGGGCGCCGCCGCGGTGGGCGAAGCGCTCGAGGACGCCGGCGTCGATACGGGATCGATGACGCGCGAGGAATTGCGGCAGATTGGCGTGATCGTTGGATCGGGCGGCGGCAGCCTGGAGTTTACCGAGGAGCAATATCGCCTCTATTATTCCGGCAAGCAGAAGCAGTGCAGCGTGTACGTGATCCCGACCTCCACCATCGGCACCCTCGCCAGCGAGATCTCCATGCGCTTCGGTTTCCGGGGCATGAGCCATATCATTTCGACCGGATGCACCTCCTCCACCGACGCCATTGGCTACGCCTACCGCAACATTCAGGCGGGCGTGCTGGACACCATGGTGGCAGGCGGTGTGGACGCACCCATCGCGCCGTTGATCCTGCGCGGGTTCGTCCTGATGCGGATCATGAGCACTCGTTGGAATGCGCAGCCGGAGCGCGCCTCGCGGCCATTTTCGCGCGACCGCGACGGGTTTGTGATCGCCGAAGGCGCCTGGTTCTTCGTGATGGAGGATCTGGAGAGGGCGCGCTCCCGAGGGGCGCATATCTACGGCGAAGTGGCGGGATACGGGTCCACCTGCGAAGCTTACCATCGCGTCCGCCTGGAGGAGTGCGGCGAAGAGCCCGCCCGCACCATGCAGATGGCCATGGAAGAAGGCGGCATCGCGCCGGGCGATGTGCAGTACGTGAACTATCACGGCACGGCCACGGAATTGAACGACCGCATCGAGACGCGCGCGGTAAAGCTGGCATTCAACGGTCACGCCTATAAGCTGGCGGGATCGTCCCTGAAGAGCCTGATCGGGCATCCGCAGGGAGCCTGCGGCGCGGCGGGCATTGCGGCTACGCTGTTGGCCATGCGGGACGGCGTGGTGCATCCGACCATCAACGTGGAAGAGCCCGACCCGCAGTGCGACCTAGACTACATCCCGGATGTCGCCCGCCGCATGGATATTGAGCACGCGGTTTCCAATTGCATCGCGTTCGGGAGCAAGAACTCGGCGCTGCTGTTGCGCCGCATCTGATTCCAGTGCGGAAAGATTCAACATGCCGGAGAGCCGCGATGCAATCTACATTTATCTGCGTTGGAATTGCCGGAGCCGTCCTGGCGCTGGACCGGGGCAGTGGGGCCGAGATCTCTGGCGCGCTGGTTTGAAAGAGATGGATTTCGTCAACGTTGTTTAACGTTGTTTTGGATGGCCGCGGCCACGGTCACCCGTTAGGCCCACAGGTTCAGCGTCCGCACCAGGGGCTCGGGTTGCTCGTCAAAGACCAGCGCCACATCGCGCCCGACGCGCCAGCGATAGATGAAAAGCGCGGCCTGCACCAGGACGATCACCGCCGCCAGCCAGGCGAAGCGCAAGGGCCGCTGGAACATCCAGCATTCCAAGGTCATAAATACGGAGACATAGGTGGTGAAGCCAAACAGATAGATGGGCCAGGATACTTTCAGGTTGGCCTTGCCCGGCAAGTAGGAGCAGGTAAAAGGAAACTTCTCGAAGTTGACTAACAGCCCCTCCACCAACAACCAGGAAACGACTGCACCGAACAACATATGGAGCGCGGCGGCCCGCCAGCCCCAGAACAGGACGTGCAGCGGCAGCAGCAGAGCGAACAGCGGAACAATGCCGAGCACGATCATGGCTTTCCTGACGCCGGCCAGACAGCGGCGGGCCTCGCCGCGGTCCGAAACCTGGAATACCCAGTTGGCGCGCAACTCCGCGGGCACCGCGAACACATGGCGCATGCCGCAAAGGATGAAGAAGGCGAGTATCAACGGCGCGGGCAACAGCTCGGGTGAGGGGCGGTACATCCAGGCATTGCCGCCGCGGGCCACCAGCACCGCCAGACCCTCGAAGATCACAGCGCAGCCCACGGCCACATAGGCGGCGAAGAGCAGCTTATGGCGGCGGCTGCGGGTGAGGGTTTTCCAGATGAAATAGAAGGCCGCCTGCTGCAACGTGTCGCGGACCACAAAGCGATCGAGCACGCCCTCCACGAATCGATCCATGGCCGAGGGTACCGTGGTGAACTCATCCGCGCTTTCGAGCGAGTGGGTGACATGTCTCTTGTAACTCAGAAGGTAAGTGGCCAGGGCGGCGACGGTAGTCCACCCCGCGGCCATGCGGGCGGACGCGGCCAAGTGGCGGAACACAGGGTTAGCCCAGCCCAATTGTGTCTGATAGAGGCCCAGAAACCAGAGCGGCGGAAAGGCATAGACCGCGGCGGGATTGACGGCAGCGCCCGGTTGCAACTCGGAGACGATGCGCGCGGACAGCAAAAACATCAGAATCAGGAGCGCCACGAGTAGGAATTGTACGTAGGGCGAGACGCGCCGGAAGAGACGGTATCCCAGGACATTCATCAGAATCCCCTGCACCGCCACGCAGAGGAAGAAGACGAAAGTGTTCGCAGCCAGAATGCTGACGATGTGACAGCGGGCAAAGCCCGGCAGCATCAACAGGGATTGGTTCTGCAGCACAACGGCCGGAAACATTACGGGCGAAAAAGCGTTGATCACCGACGAGAAGATCGCCAGGAAGGCCAGCAGAGCCGCGATCTTCGCAATGAACATAGTGCGCAAGCGAATGGGCAGCGGAGTGAGGTTGGCATAGTCGCGACGGTCGGGAAATAGCATCTCCCACTCGATAACCGTCACCAATCCCATCACAGTCATGGAGAAGCAGATGAAGAATTCCTTCTCGCCCAGCGACGCCAGGTCGCGCACATAGAGGGGCATCCGCTGCATGTTCGAGTACTTGGTCATGAACAGGAACGGCAGCAGCATGCCGGGCGCGGCC
This sequence comes from Bryobacteraceae bacterium, assembly GCA_035511215.1. GTDB lineage: Bacteria > Acidobacteriota > Terriglobia > Bryobacterales > Bryobacteraceae > Bog-159. The sequence continues at coordinate 20,868 of DATKFU010000281.1, forward strand.
AGGATGGCCAGGATATTGACGACCGTGGCGCGCATGTCCGCCTCGTCCGAATTGATCGCGACCAGGTCGTTATCGAAGAAGCGGCTGAAGAAATGCCGCGCCAGCTCGCGGAATTGAGAGAGTTCGTTCTCGAGCGCAGGCGCCATGGCGACTCCTTAGGCTTGCATCACATCCACGATGTCTTCGGCGATCTTTTCGGTGTCTTCCTGCATAACCAGTTGAGAGAAGATGCCTTCGAGTGAAGGCAGGGCCATGAGGTCCCGCAAACGGGCCACTGAGTCGTTCGCCACCACGCAGCCCTTGCGCAGAATGATGACGCTGGTGCAGACCTTCTCCACGACCTCAAGCACGTGCGAACTGTACAGAATCGCCTTGCCCTCCCGCGCCAGCACTTTGATCAGGTTCTTGAACACCAGGCTGGTGGTGACGTCGAGGCCGGAGAAGGGTTCGTCGAAAACCATGATATCGGGGTTGTGCAGCAAGCTGGCCGAGATCAGGATTTTCTGCTTCATGCCCTTCGAATACGAAGAGATGGGCGAGTAGCGGTGTTCGTGGAGCGATAGCAGGTTCAACAACTGGTCGATTCTCAATTCCAGCGGCGCGGCGGGAAGGCAGCGCAGCCGCCCGACGAGCTGCAGGTATTCGCGGCCGGTCAAGTACGGATAGAGGTTGGGTTCCTCGGGCACATAGCCGAGGGCCTTTTTGTAACCGATCAGATCCTGCCGGATGTTGCGGCCCTGCCAGAGGATCAGTCCGCGCGACGGCTCCAGGAGGCCGGTTAGCATCTTGACGGTGGTGCTTTTTCCAGAGCCGTTGGGTCCCAGGTATCCGAGGATCTCGCCGGGGCGGATGGTAAAGCTGACGTCGTCGACCGCGGGCCTGCGGACATACAGCTTCGTCAGGTTGCGGACTTCGAGCATACCATTGAGACACCGGTGTGCATGGAATTGTTCCACGGTGCCTGCGCGCACAATCAAAGCCCAAATGCCTGTATCGAAAGACTGGGGGGCACAGGCGGGCGGGGCAGGAAACCGGATGGGACTCCGGGCCTCCGAAATCACGTAGCCGAGGGGCGGCGTTTGGGGCCCGGCTGGCTTGTGTGCCGGCGGCTAGCCCGCGCAGACAACCATTGGGAAGTGGCCATGGTTTCTAGGTGGCACCGTTCGGTGCGGTTTTGAGGCTGCCACCTGGTAAGTCAGATTCCGGGTGATGGGGACGGCTGTCCATTCCGATTTCATGTTTGAGCGCGGGTTGTTTGGAAAAGCCACGACTGGTGGGTGATGATTTAGTAAGTAGCTTGTACGCAGGTAGATGCAGCGGGGAACCTTATTTTTGAAACTTGTGACCGCAGTTCGCGACGCTGGTCAGGCAGCCAATAGTGCGTTGGACAGTTCTTCCGCCGTGTGTTCGGGACTATCGCGGATCAGATAACGGCGCAGCCGCACGTCCAGGGGGAGATTGCTCGGATCCAAATTCTTGGGCACTATCGGTACAACTCTTTCCCCATGCCGATGGCCGCCCCGAGCTCAAAGAAGATTTGGTTTCGCCGGGTACTCTGGGTCCAGGAGCGCGACAAACACATCGCTTCCTCGCAAGCCGGATTCCAGAGCCTCCCGGAGTGATTCGCCAGGGTGTACGTCGAACTCGTCGAACCAAACAGTTACCCCGCGTTGCTTGAGCGCTTGAGCGAATGATCGCGCCCACTCCGCATCGAGCGCAGAGTGTGAAATGAAAACTTTCGGCTTGTCCATCGCTGTCATCCTTCCCGCTGCACGCGGGCCGCTAACTGCCCCAAGTAAACGTCGATGTCGTTCAACTCAAGAAGATCGCGCTTCTTGAGCAGCACAGGTATGCCCGGACGAACTTGCAACTCTGTGGCCGTGATCCCGAGCAACAGCGCCACGATCGGAATGCGGCGGCCCCAAGCGGCCCCGATCTCGGCCCAGACGTAAGGCCGTTCGAGTGCCCAAGGCGTAAGCAATACCACCAGTTCATGAGCTCGCTGGAGGAAGTCGAGGATGTCTTCCTCAAAGTCCCTCGTCCAAGAAAGGTGTAGCGCCGCGCGCCTCGATTTCCCGGGCGATCTGCTTTGCCACCCACATATCCAAGCCACTATGGCTGACGAAGACCAGCCGCTTCGCTGTGCTCCAAGACTCATCGGCCACTCCCAGTATTGTACCAGCGGCTCACGGACCGGCGGTGGGTCGGTGTGAGTCTTCAGTTGTCGAAAACCAGCGCGCAAATTTGTTTTGACGCGTTCGGGCGGGTCGGGAGACCCGCCGCGATCCCTGCCCCACGGGGCCGGTCACACCTATTTCACCAGCGCCAGGAACTCGTCGCGCGTCTCTTTCTGGTCGCGGAACGCGCCCAGCATCGCGCTGGTGACGGCCCCGGAATGCTGCTTCTCGACGCCGCGCATCATCATGCAGAAGTGCTGCGCCTGACAGATCACCCCCACTCCCACAGGATCGATCAACTCCTGGATGGTCTGCGCGATCTGCTGGGTCATGCGCTCCTGAATCTGCAGGCGCCGCGCGAACACGTCCACCAGGCGCGGCAGCTTGCTGAGCCCGATCACCCGGTCGCGCGGGATATACGCCACATGCACCTTGCCGAAGAACGGCAGCATGTGATGCTCGCACATGCTGAAGAACTCGATGTCCTTCATGATGACCATCTCGTCGTACTTCACCGAAAACAAGGCGCCATTGACCACCTTGTTCACGTCCATCGCGTAGCCGCTGGTCAGAAACTGCAGCGCCCGCTCCACGCGCTCGGGAGTGCGCGCCAGGCCTTCCCGCGCGGCGTCTTCGCCCAGGCGCTCCAGTATCTGTTTCACCAGCGGCGCGATGGGCTGGTCCGCCAGCGCCGCGCCGGCTTTCGGGGTCATCACTTTTACGGTAGCTTTATTCGATTTCATGGGCTGACACTTCAAACGCGTTGCGGCTGGTCTCGGCGATGGCGACGCGTTCGAGACGCACCCCGCCTGCCGGAAACACCGCCAGCCAATTCTGTTTCAAACGCCGGAGCACTTCGCGTCCCAGGTTCTCGGAGGTGGGAACCGCCGTGCGGAATGCCGCCACTTCCTCGTTCAGGTTGCGATGCTCGAACGGCTCCAGGACCTGACGACGCACCAGGCCGTCCAACAGCTCCGGATCCACGGCGCGCCCGGAAAGCGCCTCCACAGGGCCGCGCACCGTCACGGCGATCTCGTAGTTGTGGCCGTGCCCGAAAGGGTTATTGCACTTCCCGTACAGTTCGCGGTTCTCCGCTGGCCCAAGCTGCGGCGCGTGCAGCCGGTGGGAAGCCGAGAAGCGGTACTTGCGCGTCACTTCGACCAAGCCGATCACGCCGCGTCTCCAAAATAGTCCACATACAGGTCCGGCGTCTCGTAGATCCGCACGCCGTGCAACCTGCCGCGCGGCCCGTTCAAATGCGGCTGCAGGCGATTCCAAATATCGATAGCAATGTTCTCCGGCGTAGGAATCACATGGTCGAACGGCGGGACTTCGCGATTCAGGAACCGGTGATCGTAGATCTCGACCACCTCCCGGTTCAGCGTTTCCTTGAGCGCTTTCAGATCGAGCACCATGCCGGTAACCGGGTCGGGCGCGCCCTCCACCGTGACCTCTAATACGTAATTGTGTCCGTGCCCGTGCGGGTTGGCGGCGGCGCCGAACAGCTCGCGATTCTCGGACTCCGAAAGCCCGGGATTGCGGCAGATGTGCGACGCGGAGAACTCCGCTTTACGGGTAATCAACATGTGATCAAGATGGGGCCAATATCTTGGATGCTGCAAACGGGCCGAAAGTACACTAAAATTATAGTTTCGCACTGCCAGGTGAATATGCATAGCGCTAAAATCGATCAAGTCCTGAAAGCCGCGATCATCGCATTGTCGGCCGTGCTCGTGTTCGTGCTGTATAGCTCCATTCACGAGCGCATCGTCGACGTGGGAGACTCCGCACCGGATTTCACCATCACGGCCGACAACGGCCGCACCATTACGGCCGCAAACTTTGGCGGGCGCTTGCTGGTGCTGAATTTCTGGGCGACCTGGTGCCAGCCCTGCGTGGATGAAGTGCCCTCGCTCGATCAGTTTGCGCAACAGATGGCCGGCTCGGGCGTAGTGGTGCTAGGGGTGAGCGTGGACAAGAACGCCAAGCTCTACCACGACTTCCTTTCCCGCAGCCATGTCGCCTTCATGACGGCGCGCGATCCCGACGCCAAAATCAGCGCGGATTACGGAACCTACAAATATCCCGAATCGTACATCATCGACTCCAAGGGGAAGGTGGTGCAGAAAATCATCGGCGCGACCAATTGGACTGACGGCAATATGGTGAACGCGGTGAAATCCTTCCTGTAATGAGACCATAGGCTGAGGCCTGTGTTACCTATGCTCCTGCCCGCGGCCAAACAGAAACTGATCGATCTGCTAGGGCCGCGCGGATACCTCGATCGCCCCGAAGACCTCGCGCTATACGAATACGATGGCAGCGTGGAAAAGGGCCGCCCGGAGATGGTAGTCTTCCCGCGCAGCACCGCGGATGTGGCCGCCATCGCGAAAATTACCGCCGAATTCGGCGTACCCATGGTGGGCCGCGGTGCGGGGACGGGCTTGAGCGGCGGCGCTATCCCGCGCGCAGGCGGCGTGGTGGTGGCATTCGCGCGCATGAATCGCATCCTCGAAATCGATCTGGAAAATGAGCGGGCGGTGGTGGAACCGGGCGTGGTCAACCTGGATATCACGCTGGCCGTCCAGTCGCAGGGCTATTTCTACGCGCCGGATCCGTCCAGCCAGCGCGCCTGCACCATGGGCGGCAATGTGGCCGAGAACGCCGGCGGCCCGCACACACTGGCGTACGGCGTGACCACCAACCACGTGCTGGGCCTGGAGTTCGTGCTGCCGGATGGCACCGTCGTCACGACCGGCGGAAAGGAAACAGAGCTGCCGGGTTACGATCTGACCGGCCTGCTGACGGGCTCGGAAGGCACCCTGGCGCTGGTCACCAAAGTGATGGTGCGGTTGATGCACAAGCCGGAGATGGTGAAGACGATCCTGGTTGTTTTCGATTGTGTGGAGGATTGCGGGGCGACAGTCGCCGAGATTACCGCGCGCGCGATTGTCCCAGTGGCCGTGGAAATGCTGGACGGCGTGATGCTGCGCATGGTGGAAGAGGCGACCCACGCAGGCTTCCCCATGGACGCGGCGGCCGTCCTGCTGATCGAGTTGGAAGGGCTGCGGGAGACAGTGGAGGAGCAGGTCGACCAGATCCGCGAGGTGTGCCAGGGCTGCCGCGCGCGCGAATTCCGCGTGGCCAAGACCGCGGAAGAGCGCGAGCTGCTATGGAAGGGCCGCAAGAATGCCTTTGGCGCGGTGGGCCGGGTGAGCCCGTTCTATTACGTGCAAGATGGCGTGGTGCCGCGCACACAGATCGCGCCTACGCTGGGTGTGATCGCGGCGGTCGGCCGCAAGTACGGCCTGACCATCAGCAACATTTTCCATGCTGGGGACGGCAACATGCACCCCATCATTCTGTTCGATGCGCGCAAGGCGGGCGACCTGGACAAGGCCAGGGCGGCCGGCACCGAGATTCTGGATCACTGCCTGAGCGTGGGCGGGTCGATTACCGGCGAGCACGGCGTGGGCATGGAGAAAAACGAAATGATGGACCGGCAATTCAAGCCGGAAACGCTCGAGACGATGGGCGCTTTCAAACGGCTCTTCGATCCGGAGAACCGGTTGAATCCCGGCAAGATGCTGCCTACTGGAAAGGGCTGCCTGGAGATCCGCCAAAGGGCGGGTGATTGGTTATAGGTGCTGGCCCGACGCCCTCCAGCAAAGTGAATCGGACGTCGTGAGGTCCGTCGGCCATGTTACTCTATCGAGTCGTGGAGCTATTTTGATTTACCCTCCGGCTAAGGCCTTCTTGGCTGTCTTGCTGTTCTTCGCAGCGTGCTTACCTGCTGCCTGCGCCGACCCCGAACTCAAGGCTGGGGGGACAGCGGTGGCGGTTCCTGGTCCAGCAGGCGATTTTGTGGAGGCCGGAGACAAACTCAGGGCGGCGTTTTTCGAGTTGCTCGTGCCGTCTAACAACCGGCTGTTGAGCGCCTACCTTCAGAGAAAAGCACTGACACAGACGAGCGAAGGCAATCGCACCGTGCTGGATGTCTATGCGATGGTGGAAGTGCCTAGGCGGGCGGAATACGCGGATTGCACGCCGCAAGCTTTTGAGAAGGTATTGAAAAGCACAGAAGCGTACATGGGCAAGTGGAGCGCGAAGAACACTGGCGAGTTGGAGCAGGAGTTGAACAACCATTTGAAAACTTTGGGTGCGAAGCCAATTGAGGTGGGTCGTCCCGAGATGCTTGGTGGCATATTCCGCAAATCCGACGCAGCTGGCTTTGCAATGCTGGCGACATCTAAAGTACCTGGCGCCACTGACACAATGGCGACAGGTTTCGGTCTGCTTAGGGTCAAGCAGAGATTGATTTTAGCCTACCTTTATCGCAAGTACGAATCACCGGAAACCGTAAGATGGGTCCGAACGAACCTGGAATCATGGTGTGACGCGGTTCTGGCGAAGAACCGGTAGCCCCGATCTAACCCGGCTTGCCAGGAGTAGGCTGTGAAGGGTTGCCGGCGGAACGGTTCAGCAAATTCAACAAGACGAAGGTAGATACATTGTTGTTCGTTAGGTTGGGAAGAGACGGGAAGGCAGGATGAAATGGCGGAGAACAAAACCAAGCCGACAAAATTAAGTGTCGCGGAGTTTATCGATGCGCTCACGGACCAGGCCAAGCGCGCGGACGCCAAAGCGCTCGCCAAGTTGATGCAAAGCGTAACCGGCGAAAAGCCGAAGATGTGGGGGCCATCCATAATCGGCTTCGGCAGCCAGCACTACAAATACGACAGCGGGCGCGAGGGCGATATGCCGATTGCCGGTTTTTCGCCGCGGAAGGCCGCAACTGTTCTCTACATCGGGACGGAATTCACCGACGCTGAGGCGCTGCTCGCTAAGCTTGGCAAGCACACCACCGGCAAGGGCTGCCTCTATATCAAGAAACTCGCCGATGTGGACCAAAATGTGTTGGAGACGCTGGTGGTCAAGTCCGTCGCCGCCAGGCGAGCGCGACACGCGAGCTAGCAGCTAAGCTAGCTACGTCAGACGTTTGACGAACGTATTTCGGCCAACGTGGTAAGACGCCCGGCAGGCCTTACCTAGCGACCGGCACCGGCTGCACCTGCAAGCCTTCCCGCACCACATCGCCGGGGTTGGCGATAATGGTCTGGCCTTCGCTGAGCCCGCCGACCACCTCCAGGTTATCGCCATAGTCCCGGCCCACTTCGATCTTTTGCAGATGGACCGTGTGTCCATCGCGCACCACCGCAACTTCCGTGCCTTCTCCTCGTGCGATCAGCGCGTCGCTGGGAATCCGCAATGGTGCGTTGGCGCGTGCGCCGGTCAGCGCGACGCGGGCGTACATGCCCGGCAGCAGCGCGCGGTTTGGATTCGGCACACGAACCTCCACCAATAATGTGCGGGTGGCGGGATCCAGCGCGCTCGCCGTCCGTGCCACCACACCCGCGAACTGACGTCCGGGCAGGTTGGAAACAGTCAGCCGGGCGGGTTCCCCCACCTGAACCTCACTGGCATTCGCCTGCGGGACGTTTAAATAAGTGCGTAGCGTGTCGATCTGCGCGATGCGGAAGAGCAGCGTATTACCGGTGTTCACGAGCGCGCCGACATCCACGTTCCGCAGCGTGATCACTCCGTCGAACGGCGCTTTCACCAACCGGTAACTCTGCATCTGATCGAGACGAGCCAGGTTGGCCTCAGCGGCCGCCACGTTGCTTTGCTGTGCCGCAAGCGCTTTCTGGAGGGCTTTGGTGGCGGATGTCAGCGCGTGGTACTCGGACTGATAGCGGTCGTTTTCCTGCCGCGAGACTACGCCCTTCGCCAAAAGTGCCGACCATCTTTGCGCCGTCACCTTGGCGAGATCTTCGTCCACCTGGCCCCGCTCATAATTTGCCGCGGCTTGCTCCACTGCCGCTTGCGACTGCTGCAAGGCGGCTTTAGCCTGGCGGATCTGCTGATCCATCTCCGGGGCGTCGATCTCGGCCAGAGGCTGTCCGGTACGAACACGATCGCCGATATCCACGATCCGGCGCTGCAGGTATCCATCGGCACGAGCCAAGATGGGCGCCTCAGTGATAGCCTGTATGCTGCCCGGCAGCTCGATCACGCTCGCGCCGGACGAAGGCGCCACCTGGATTACTTCCACCCGCTGTAGCGCCCGCTCCTGTTCTTTCGCTTCGCCGGCGATGAGGTCGCGCTTCTTCTTCAGCGGCACGTATCCGGAGACGAATGCCACCAGGACCAACGCGGTTGCCGTCAGAAAGATCGCCCATATGCTGATGGCCGATGGGCGCCACACTCTCGCCGGTAGCCCACCTGGAGAGGCGCCGTTACCGGCAGTCTTGAGCTCGTGGATCTGCCGCTTGAGATCCTCGTTCTCCCTCAGGAGATCGGACATGCCGGGTTGATCGGGCTCAGTGCGCCTCATCAGGTGTTCAGTTCTTCCAGTTTACGCTGATGATCGACCGGCGGATTCGTCCGCAGATAGGAATAGACGATGGGGACTACGAACAGCGTCGTAACGGTGGCGAAGGCGAGGCCGCCGATCACAGCGCGCCCCAAAGGCGCATTCTGTTCGCCGCCTTCCCCCATGCCCAGCGACATGGGAATCATGCCCAGGATCATGGCTGAGGCGGTCATCAGCACCGGCCGGACACGGGCAAAGCCGGCCGAAAGCATGGCCTCCTTCGCGGAGAGCAGCTTGTCGCGTTCATCGTTGGCGAAGGTAACGATCAGAATGCTGTTTGCGGTGGCCACGCCGATGCACATCATCGCGCCCATCAGCGAGGGCACGCTGAGCGAGGTGCCCGTAAGAAACAGCATCCACAGAATGCCGGCCGTGGCGCCCGGCAGAGCCATGAGGATGATGAAGGGGTCCAGCCACGACTGGAAGTTTACGGTCATGAGCAGATACACCAGAACGACAGCGAACACCAGCCCCAACCCCAGGCGGAAGAACGACGATTGCATCGTAGCCACCTGTCCGCGCAATGAGAACGACGTGCCGCGCGGCAGGTGGCGCTCTTCTTCGTGCATAATCCTGGTGACTTCCGCGCCGACTCCGCCCAAATCGCGCCGGTCCACGTTGGCGAAAACGTCGAAAACCGGCCAGACATTGTAATGGTTCACGATCACCGGCATATATGACCGGTGCACAGAGGCCAGGTTGGAAAGCAGTTGGGTATTGCCGGCGACGGTCCCGGGATTTCCGTAGGCTTGGGAAGAACCGCCCGGAGGTGTGCCCACCGAAGCCGGCCCCGCCATGGATGCGCCCGCCATCGAACCGGGGGTGTTGCTGCTGACCGCATCCGTCCCCGGCGAGATCGGAGTGCGCAATAAAGCGTCCATGGAGTCGATGCGGTATTGCGGCGTCTGTACGCCGACGCCATAGTTGACGCCGTTGGCCCAATTCATCCAAAAATTCGGCGCTATCGTACCGCTGCCACTGAGAGAAATCAGCATGCTGCTGGTGACGTCACGTTGCGTTAGCCCCATCTGCGCGGCTTTGGCCCGATCCACATCCAGGCGGATCACCGGCTGATCGGCGATCTGGTGAACATGGACGTCCGCCGCGCCGGGGATGCGCGCAATGCGCCGTGCCAGTTTCTGGGCTATGGCGTAGTTAGCTGCGGCATTGCGCCCCACCACTTGCAGATCGATGGGCGCAGGCAGACCGAAGTTGAGAATCTGGCTGGTGATGTTGGCGGGCTGGAAGAAAAAGGTCATATCCGGGAAGCGCTGGTTCAAACGCCTCCGCAGCAAAACCTCATAATCGCGCGTGGGGGCGTGCTTTTCGTTGTTGAGCGAAATCAGGATTTCTCCATCGGCGCTGGAGACAGTAGGGATATCGCCTTGGGCGATGGCAGGCCAACTGTTCGGAATTCCGATATTGTCGATCACCATCTCGATTTCATCGGGCGGTATCAGAGAGCGGATTTCGCGTTCGAGATCGGAAAACCGAACCTCGGTCTCTTCGATCCGCATGCCCGCGGGACCCCGCGCATGGAGCCGCATCTGGCCCGAATCGACAGCGGGGAAGAAATCCTCGCCCACCAGCCAGCCCAGGCCCAGGGAAGCGGCGTAAAAAGCTCCGAACGCCACCAATGTGCGTCCGCGGTGGCGCAGCGACCAATCCAGCAGCCCGACGTAGCGAAACCTCAGCGCCTCGAAAGCATGGTTGAAAAGATGGTGGGCGCGCTCGAACAGGCTGGCGCGCCGGCTGCCCGTATCGACCTCGGACTGCAGCAGGTAAGCCATCATGGTAGGCACCAGCGTGCGCGAAAGCAGATAGGAAGCGAGCATCGCGAAAACCACCGCCATGGCCAGCGGCGTAAACAGGTACCGGGCTGTTCCGGTGAGCAGCAACACCGGCACAAACACGATGCAAATCGAGATGGTGGCCACGAAGGTCGGAACCGCGATCTGCGACGCGCCATCCAGCACCGCAGTGATGATCGGCTTCCGCATGGCGCGGTTCCGATGGGTATTCTCAATCTCCACTGTGGCGTCGTCGACCAGGATGCCAACCGCGAGGGCCAGGCCGCCCAAAGTCATCACGTTGAGGGTCTGCCCCAGAAGGCTGAGCAGGCAGAGCGAAGTGAGAATCGAGAGTGGGATAGAAATGCAGACGATCAGCATACTGCGCCAGCTTCCCAGAAAAAGCAGGATCATCAGGCTGGTCAGACCGGCGGCGATCAGAGCTTCGCGCAACACTCCTTGAATGGAAGCCCGTACGAACACCGATTGGTCCGCCAGCGCCGTCACCTTCAATTCCGGCGGAACGTTGGCCAGAATGCCGGGCAGGGCAGCCTTGACGGCGTTGACGATGGCGAGCGTGGACGCCTTGCCATTGCGGGTTATGGTGATCAACACGCCCCGCGATCCATTGGTGCGAACGATGTTGTTTTGGACATTAAAGCCGTCGTGCACCTGGGCCACGTCTTTGATATAGACCGTGGCGCCGTTCACGGTTTTGATGGGCAGATCGTTTAAGTCGTTCAGCGCGACGGGGCTGCTATTGACCAGGACCTGATACTCGGTGTGGCCGAGCTTAGCGGTACCGGCGGGAAGAACCAGGTTCTGCAGGTTCAACGCATTGGATATGTCGATCGGCGAGAGTTGCTTGGCGTAAAGTTCGTCGAGATTCAGATCCACCATGACGGCCCGCTGTTTTCCGCCGAAGGGATAGGAAACCGAAGCGCCTTGCACGGTGCCGAGCGGAGTACGAATGAAATTGTTTCCGATATCGAAGATCTCCTGCTCGCGCAGGGTCTTACTCGAAAGACCGAGTTGCAGGATCGGCACGCTCGAAGCGTCGTACTTCAAGATGTTGGCGGGAAACATCCCGGGCGGCATCTGCCGGAGAGCGGTCTGCATGGTGGCCGTGGTCTGCGCCACCGCCATATCGATCTTGACATTCGGATGGAAGTAGATTTTGACGACCGCGTACCCGGAGTACGACTGCGATTCAATGTGCTCAACGTCGTTGACATTCGAGGTGAGGCTGCGCTCGAAGCCCGTAACCACGCGTTTCTCCATCTCTTCAGGAGAAAGGCCCGAATATACCCACAGCACGCTGACCACCGGAATATCGATATAAGGAAAGATATCCACGGGCATGGTGACGATGGCTGCGCCGCCCAGGATGGCAATCAGGATCGCCATCACGACGAAGGTATACGGGCGGCCAAGGGCCAGACGGACGATCCACATAAGCTTGGTCTCGCGGCTCGCGCGTCGGAGCGAACGTCGTTTTTTATCTCTGCACGAGAAGTATATCGTACTCGCCAGACAGGCCGTTCGGCAAACGTACCATGGGCAGGATTTCGAACCGGTGCGCCGTTTAGAGGTCCAGCCGTTCGCTGGAAAATTTGCCCGCCTGACGCTTGCCGGGGTCTGGAGAGAGGGCGACACGACGCCTCGAACCGCCGCCTCTATTCGCAATAATTTGCAATCTAACCCGCAACTAGTGAGAATAATCTTTAGACATGCCTCTTTCCGCAGAGAAGCTCGCCAATATCAGGTCGTTTCATCGGGAGGTCAACTCGCCGAACAAAGACGGGTTTACGTCCAATGCTCCCTTACTCCTGGCATTAGAACCAACCACGAGATGCAATTTCCACTGTGTTCATTGCTCCCGCGCATTTGCAAATCAAGCCTCGAGTGATATGAGCTTGGAACTATTCGAGAAGGTTGTGGACGCTGCGCGCACGGCGTACGAGCTTTATCTGTTTGGCGACGGGGAAGTGCTGCTGGACGTCCCGCGGCATCTGGCTATGATCTCGCGCATCTATCGGCAGGATCCCGAATGCCGGCTTGGGTTTTCGACGAATGGGAAGCTGCTCACGCCCGAAGTCTACGAGTTGTATGCAACGGCAGGCATCGAGTACATTCAAATCTCGGTGGATGCGGCGACCAAAGGGCTCTATGAGACCATGGGCCGCGGAGGCAACTTCGACGAACTTCTTTCCAACCTCGAAGGGATAGCGGCTTTTCGCCGCCGATCGAAAATGCGATATCCGCGGCTCCAACTTGCTACTGTAATCTCGCAGCAAAACTATCGGGAACTTCCCCTCCTAGCTAAATTCGCCGCGGAATACGATTTCTATTATTGGTACATCATCGCGGAATATCCTCACAATGCAGGTCGCGATCGCCTGCGTCTCAGCACGGAAGATCTGGCTGAAGTGGAGTCGATGAAGGCGGATATCATGCGGGATTATGGCACGTGCTACTCGACGGTGTTTGACCCTTCCCTCGGGTTCTCTGCTGGCGAAAATGAAGAGTGGTCAGTGACCGACTCTGCGGTATTCTGCACGGTTCCGTGGCAGCACTTCGAGCTCAAGGCCAACGGGGACGTCAAGATCTGCCCGTACTTTCACAAGCCTGTGTGTTCGATGAATGGAAAGTCTCTAGCGGAAGTCTGGAACGGCAAGGAGTTTCGGGAAATACGCAAGGCATTCACGTCTCGAAGCGGCATTCCATCCTATTGTGTGAAGTGCAACCTCGGTCTGAGACGGCAATACCTGCCGGGCTGGCCCGGCCTTCCTGACGTTCCGCGCGACGGCTTGCCAGCCAGGACGATTCGTAGCGCCGGCGCGGTCAAGGCGCTTATCTCTCGATGGGCCGCATCTAACCTGACGTGCGCGTGAATCGCGACTGAACGATAATATATCCAGATATGACTGTCGAAATAGAAGGCGTCACCCTGCACCTGGCGCATCCGGACGAATTGCCCGTCCGCTGGGTGGGCCAGGAAGAGCTGATGCGCCAGTTGCTGGCGGCATGGCTTGTGGTCAGCGAGCACGATCTGCCCATGCACCCGCGCCTGTTGGGCAAGCCCGGCGTGGGTAAGACCACGCTAGCTTATGCGGCGGCCAAGCGCATGGGCCGCGAAGTCTACATCCTGCAGGCGACCATGGATACGCGCCCGGAAGATCTGCTGGTAACGCCGGTGCTCGAAGGCCAGGGCCGGCTGCGCTATGTGGCCTCGCCGCTGGTGACGGCTATGATCCGCGGCGGCATCGCCATTCTCGACGAAGGCAATCGCATGAGCGAGAAGAGCTGGGCCAGTCTTGCTCCGCTGCTCGATAACCGCCGCTATGTGGAGTCTATCGTGGCGGGCATCAAGATCCAGGCGCATGCGCAGTTCCGCATCGTTACCACCATGAACGACGACGCTTCCACCTTCGAGCTGCCCGAATACATCCACTCGCGCCTGCAGCCGCAGATCCTGATCGATTTTCCGGAGCGCGACGAGGAGTATCAGATCCTGAAGGAGAATCTGCCCTTCGCCGAGGAGCGCATCCTCTCCTATGTGACCGAGTTCCTGCAGCAGGCGCACGCGGCCGACGAACGGTATACGGTGCGCGATGGCATCAATATCGGGCGCTTTGCAATCAAGCTGAAAAGCCTGGCCACGCAAAGAACGCACGAGACCGAGGCGTTGGAGACGGCCATTCTGCAAACACTCGGAGAAGAAGCGCTGCGCTATGCCCGAGGAAATCGACCTTCCTGACCTGCCCGATGCGGGCAGTTTGCGGCGTGGACGCTTCACCTACCTGCCGGTCGTGCCGGGACGGCTGGAGTTTGCCATTGACGTGCGCCAGGCGATCTTGCGCGACAAGCCGCAAGTGGTGGCGGTCGAACTACCCCTCACGCTGCAGCAACAGTTTCTGCGCGCCGTCGCGCGGCTGCCGGAGATTTCCGTCATCGTTTATCCCGACGTCTATTCCGGCAACGCCGCGCAGGATGCCTCCGAGCGGGCCATATATGTTCCGGTCGAGCCGGCCGACCCTTTCGTGGAAGCGATCCGCAGCGGGCTGGAGATCGGCGCGGACGTCGTTTTCGCCGACCCCGATTCGGGCGAACGGCCTCACCTGAAGGACGCCTACCCCGACCCGTACTCGGTCCGTCACATCGGCTACCAGAAATATGTGGAGGCCTACCGCGTCTACCCGCAAGAGCGGTCGGACGAGACCGCGCGGCACGCCGGCGGCATCGCCTGGAAGTTGCAAGGCTGCGACCCGCTGGCGCGCGTGCTGGTGGTGGTATCGCTGAATTTGTTGGACCCTGTGCTGGATTCCATGGATGAGCCGCAAGCGCAGCCCATGTCCCGCTTACGGCGCGAGGGCGTGCACGTGCTCAATCCGCATCCGGATTCGCTCGTCGAGATCACCATTGAGTATCCGTATCTGCAGTACCGCTACGAGCAGTTCCGGGGCTTGCCGAACGACTCCAATCTGATCGACCGGCGCCACGCGCAACTGGCCCTGTTTCGCGATGCGGAGAAGAGCTACGAAGTGAACACTGGCGAGCGTGTGCGGCACTGGCAGCGGCGGCTGCTGGCGCGATATGCGCGCAATCTGGCCTTGGCCGATCATGCCTTGATGCCCGCAATATTCGACCTGACGGTGGCCGCGCGCAGCATCGTGGACGATAACTATGGCTGGGAGGTGTGGGAAACGGCCGGCCGGTATCCGCCGCAGAAAACCGCCAGCGATCTGGAGACCGTGCAGATCTCGGGCGAGGAAGTGTGGCTTGACACCAAGCGGATCCGGCTGCGGCGCAGGCTCCCCAGCGTCAAGCGGCGGCTGCGTCCGCTGGGGCTGAAGCCGCGCAAGAAGGAAAAGGTTCCGGGCGAATGGGCCAGCCAGCTGGATGGCAGCAGCATTTGCTCCTTCCCGCCGGAAGACCTGGTGATCGAGGATTACGGGCGGTTCTTGAAGAAGAAAGGCAAGGGCATCCTTTCGGAGGAACACACGCACGTTGAGCCGTTCACAACGTCGCTGCTGGATGGCATCGATCTGCGGGAGACGATTCGCAACTGGCACGAGGGCAAGATCTACGTGCGGCAATATCAGAAGATCGCCGGCGAGGTGGGTTCGGTGATCGTGATCTTCGACGAGGATCGCGACAACCATTACTGTTACATGACTACGTGGCTGGGCGAGCACCAGAACGAATCGGACATGGCGTTCTACTCCACGTTTCCGTTCGACAACCTGGTGGGGCCGGGCATCGGGCGCGGCGAGTATGGCGGTTTCCTGATGAGCCTGCCCGCCCGCCGCATGTTCGATGTTTGGCAGGACCCCGATTACGATTTCGCCGAGAGTAAGCCCGAGCGTTTGCTCCTGGCGGGGCTGGATTACTCACTCGAGCGATTCGTGGTTTATGTCGCGGCGAAGCCGCCGCGATCGGTGTTCCGCGGCATCGCGGCGCGTTTCGGGCGAACTATTATTTACATACCCATCGGCCAGCTTTCACCGGTCGCGCTGAAGAAGATTCGCGTGGTGCACGTGCTGGATGGGTATGACAAGCGGAAGGCAGCTAAAGAGTATATCTGGTAGAGGATGGATACCTACACCCGGAAGACCGGGTCCAGAGTAGAAACTCTTGCCTTTAGCGTTGTCAGTTCGCTGTCGCTCAGCTTGGGTAGCGGCGCGCAGGCCAGGTCCAGCGCCAGATCGAAGATGCGCTCGTCGCCGGGGGGAACCGCGGCGGTGATCTCCTGGTTCAGCGTGAACCGGAGCGCCTGGCGCGCCATCTCGCGGTCGTCAATCGGCTGGTACCAACATTTCGGGTACTTGCGATCGCTCTGCTGCATGCCCGCCGGCCACTTGCCGAATGCCAGCGCCTTTAGCGCCATGCGCGCCATCCCCTTCGACTTCGCCTTGGCCAGGATCTGCGGGCCGAATCCGCCGTTCTCCCAGGCGTTGACATTCACTGGAAACAGAACGCTGTCGAGTTCCAGCGCGTCCATCAACCGCAGAGCGGCGGGAGCGTGATGAGCCGAAAAACCGAGATGCCGCACCTTGCCTTCCTTGCGCGCTGCCAGGAATGTCTCGGCGGCTCCGCCAGGCGCCAGGATCTTGTCCACGTCTTCCATGGAGGCGACGGCGTGGAATTGATACAGGTTGACATGATCCGTGTAAAAACGCTGCAGAGTGCGCTCCAGTTCCTCGCGCGCGCCCTGGGCATCGCGGCGCGTGGTCTTCTCCGCCAGAAAAACCTTGCTGCGATACGGCTTCAAGGCTTCACCGAGCTTGATCTCGGCCTCGCCGTCGAAGTAGGACGGAGCACAATCGAAGTAGTTGACACCCCGGTCGTACGCCGCCGCGACGCGTTGCGATGCCTCGGCCTGCGAAAGACCACAGACCACAATGCCGCCGAACGCTATGATCGAGAGCTCGGTTCCTTCTTTGTATCTGCGGCGGGGTACTGAAGGCGCCGATCCGCGCGCGGCGGTGGTTGTTAAGGCGGCAGCCGCGGTCAGGAACTCGCGACGATCCATAGATTGACCCTCCCTACGACCATTCTACTTTTAAATGCTCACTCGCGGCGAATATAATCGGATTTGATTATTGACAGCCTCCCGGCACTCGGTTAGAGTCGGCCCATTCGCACGTTGAATGAGACTGATCGAACGCGGCTACCTCGGGATCCCGCGGCGGCAAGGCTCGAAAGACCGGCACGGATTCTGCCTGGGTGTTCGAGCACCCGCACGCCGATGCCCGCGACAACGCTAAGACTGCCCGAGGACTTCGTGGTACATTCGGTGAGCGGACAGCTTCAAAGCGGAGAGGTTCGAACTGGCCGAATGGTAAGCTAAGGCGGAGGTGGGAAGAGGCTCCTACGTCCCCACAATTTCCCCACCGTCAAAATGCGCCAGACCGCCGAGGCATCGGAAATAATTGATACTAATAGTAAGGGCCCTTAGCTCAGCGGTTAGAGCAGCGGACTCATAATCCGTTGGTCGTAGGTTCAAATCCTACAGGGCCCACCACCAACTCCTTTCAATTCATTAGCTTGTTTGGGCGTTTAACGCCCGTCCTCTTTCGGCTCTAGCGCCTTGATCGCGCCGAAGTACTGGTCCAGGCGAGCAGCGGCGTCCGCAAGGTCCCGATGCGCCACGATGTCGTACCGGCGATAGATATGCTCGGTCTTATGACCTGAGATAGACATTGCCACTTTGTGGGGTATCCCGGCCCGCTCCATGTTCTCCCC
>DATKFU010000282.1:0-2149 GCA_035511215.1 Bryobacteraceae bacterium
GCAGCGGACCTCGGCGGAATGGATCGCCGAAGCTCCCTCTAGCGGCGGCATCCTGCCGCTGTCCGATTTCGGTACGATGCAGTTCGGGGAGGACAGTACCAGCATCGCCAAGACGTGCTCCGCGGCCATGGGCTCCACGGGCGGCCCGATTGGATCGTTCGCCAACTTCTTCCAGATCACGATGGTAGACAGCGCCAACAATCCCAAGGCAATTCCGTCGATTCTTTCGTCCGACGGGACAAGCTTCTCGGATACGTGGGTTGCATCGCAGTAGCCGATCTGCCACCTCCCGGAATGCGAGGCGGGTCCGGTTAGGCCTGCCGCGCAGATACATCGTTCCCCAAGAAACTCCGGCGGCTAGGGCTACCAATGCGCGGGTCCTCCAGGACCCGCTCTTCGCACAACCAATTCAGGCACATCCGAGCAAGAGTAGGCCGGCGTGGACGCCGGACGCAGACCTGGAGGTCCGCCCCACACTTTCAGGTTATTCGTAGCGTAGCGCTTCAATCGGGTTGATGCGCGACGCTTTCATGGCCGGATAGATTCCAAAAACCACGCCCACCGCCATCGAAACGCCGAACGCGATCAGCACCGAAGCGGTGGTCACAATCGTCTTCCATTCCGCGGTGCGCGCGATCAGCCATGCCAGAAAGAAGCCGAAGCCGATGCCCAGCAGGCCCCCGGCCACAGAGATCAAAACCGACTCCGTCAGGAACTGCCGGACGATGTCGTTGCGCCGCGCGCCCGTTGCGCGCCGTACGCCGATTTCGCGCGTGCGCTCCAGCACCGTGGCCAGCACGATGTTCATGATGCCGATGCCGCCCACCAGCAGCGAAATGGCGGCGATCGCTACCATCACATAAGTGAATATGGTCTGGGTGCGCTGTTGCTGCGCCAGCAGGGCCGCCGGGATGGTCACCGTGAAATCTTCGGCGTTGTGATGCGTCGAGTTCAAGATGGCGGTCACCACCTTGGCGACCTCCAGGCTGTCGGCACCCGGCTTCAGGCGCAGATCCACTGCATCCAGATCGTCTTTCATGTAACTGCTGGCGTCGAAGTAGCGGTATTGAAACGTGTTCAGTGGGATATAAACAATGTTGTTCAAATCCTGCATTTTGCCGCCGCTCGATTGGCCGCTCGAAACCAGTTGATCGCCCAATACGCCCACCACCTCCAGCCACGTGTCGTTCACTTTAACGAACTTGCCCGCCGCGACACCATAGCCCAGCAGGCTCACCTTGGCCGCTTCGCCCAGCACGCAGACGGCACGGCTGCCGGCGTCGTCCTGTTCGTCGAAGAAGCGGCCTTCGGCCACGTGCAGGCTGTGAATGATGGCGTAGGCAGGGCGCACGCCGTAGAGTTCCGGAGTCTCGTGGGAGGGCTTGGGCAGCACGCGCGAAGGACGCAATGCGCGCCGCGGAGAGAGCGTTTCAAGCGCGTCGATATTGGTCGTCAGGATGCGCACATCGCGATCGGTGAGACCCGGCGAATCGCGCCGGCGCTGCTGCAATTCTTCCTCGCTGGCGGCGGGCCGCGACTCCACCAGCACGTTGCGTACCCCCAGTTGCTCGATGAAGCGCAGGGATTCCTCGCGCGCGCCGGCGCCGATCGCCAGCATGCCGATGACCGAGCCGACTCCGAATACGATGCCCAACGCGGTAAGCAGCGTGCGCGTTTTCTGGGCGCGCAGGTTGTCGAAAGCCTGCGCGGTGTCGGAGAAGATGCGCCCCGGTCCCTTCATCGCGATAAAGCCTTCATGGCGCCGCTGCTGGTTTGCGCGTTCTGATGTTCCAGTTCGGGATTTGCCATCGCCACCACCTGGCCTTCGCGGATGCCGGTGAGCACCACCTGGCTCTCGCTGCGGCGCACGAGTTTTACGTCGCGCGGCGTGAAACCAGTGGGCGTCTCCAAATAGACGAACGTGCGCCCGTCGCTTTCAAACAACGCTTGCGACGGCACCCAAAGCGAGTTCGGCAGCGTGCCGGTGGTGATCACGATATTGGAGCTCATGCCTGGCCGCATGCCCGGCGCGACTTGCTCCAGGCCGATTTTGCAGTCGAAATGCCGATTCCAGAAGGCGCCGATGGTGCCGCCTATCTCTTTAATGGTGCCGTGGAACGATTTCCCGGGCAACGCCACGATCCCCTCC
>DATKFU010000283.1:0-6842 GCA_035511215.1 Bryobacteraceae bacterium
CTGCTCAGTCCGGTGGATACCAGCGTCGCCAATGGTGTCGGGTTCCCGGCATTCCATTCCTTGATAGCACTGTTGCCCGTATCGGCGATATACACGTTGTCCTGCCCATCCACTGCCACGCCGGTGGGATTGTTCAAGCCCGACACGCCGGACAGCGTGGACAGGCCATTCACCGCATTCCACTTCATGATGCTGTTCTGGCCGCTATCGGCAAAGTATACGTTGCCCTCCGCGTCTACGGCCACTCCCGTGGGATTACTCAAGCCCGACAGGCTGGGCGGCGTGATCATCCCGTTCGCCGCATTCCATTCGTCGATCACGCTGTTGCCGGTATCGGAGAAATAGACGTTGCCCTGGCCGTCAACCGCTGCTCCGGAGGGGTTGCTCAAACCTGAAACCAAGCTGCTCAATGTTGGATTATTCGCCGCGTTGAACACCTCTATGGCGTGGTTGCCGGTGTCCGCGATATATACGTTGCCATGCCCGTCTACCGCCGCCGCGGCGGGGGCGTTCTGCGCATTAGAAAGCGTTTGCAGCGTGCCGGCACTCCACTCTTTGATGGCGTTGTCGCCCGTGTCCGCGATATACAGATTGCCCTGACCATCCACCGCCACGCCCTGTGGATTGGTCAAACCGGACGATACCAACCTTCATCTCCCTGGTGCGCCACAGTGAGCCTGATCAACCCGCACGATATTTGCTATGCGCCGGCGTGGTTCGTGCCGCCAATTCCGCCCGCGCCCACGGGCGTGACCGCGCAGCAGGTGTATTTCCCGCCGCCCGCCAATAGTCAAACTCCACCTCTATTTTATCCGGCCCAGACAGAGCCAAGTCCCTGGAACTTTGAGAACCTGTCGCAGGTTCCCAACAAACCCAGCATGCAGTACTCGTTCTTGAACGGTTTGAACGCAAGCTTCGGAACAGTCTCGGGCAATGCCGCCTGGACGCTCTACCTGAACCAGTACCTCTGGCTGCAGTATTTAGTAGATCAGCAAGTCGGCGTCATTTTGAACGCGCTCGCCACCTCCCCGTTTGCCAATAACACGATCGTAATATTCCTCTCCGATCACGGCGAGTACGCAGGATCTCACGGCTTACGTACCAAAGGCTACGCGGCATACGACGAATCGATTCGCGCTCCGTTCTATATCCAGTTTCCCGGACAAAGCGCCTCGATTACGATGAACCAGATGTTTTCGGGCGTGGACTTCTTCGGCCTCATGTGCGACTTAGCCACCAGCGGCAGTGGGCAATGGCGGCTGGCTTACCCGGACCTGGCGAACCGGCAATCCGTCTGGAGCTTTTTGTACAACAACTCCAACGAGACGCGTATTTCGCCTTCTCCCATCGGGCTTCCCTATATCTTCCACACATTCGACGCAGGCGGGGGCAGCGGAAACAATCACATTGTCTGCATGCGCACGAAAAATATAGCGGGAACCGGCGCTAAGCTGTCGTTTTACGCGGAGTGGGCGCCCTGCACCACTTATCCCGACGCGACCCCGCTGCAGTGGGAGTTTTATAACTACAATCCTACAGCTACTTATCCTACGGGTAACACCGGAGAGCTGGGCAATGACTACAGCAACAGCAATCCTAGTGCCATACAGACACAGTATATGCAAGCCCTTGGCACTATGCCGCCGCCCGCGACCGGATTGATTGCGACTGAACTGAATCCGCCGTTGATCGGCACCGGCACGGACGGCAATCCGCTGAGCCAGGCCCAGGCCACAGCGCAGCAGACATACTTTACCTATGCCGGCGGGTCCGGCACGTGCAGCGGCGTGTGATGCGGCATTTGCGCGTATGCCTATTGTGATAAACGGCGAAATCGTTCCAGCGGAGTTGATTCGAGAGCAGGAACGCAGTCTGCCACAACTGCCCGAATGGCAGGGCGTCCCGGATGGGCTCGAAAAAGGAATGCGCTTGCGGCAGGCGGCGGAGTCTTGCGTCATCGATCGCGTTCTGCTGCGCCAGGAGGCGGACAAAGATTCGCGCCCGATCGATCCCGCCCTCGTCGCTACCCAGGTCCAACGCCTGATGACGGCGCAGAGTTGCCGCGTGCTGTACGACGATGCTCCCCTTTCGCGGCAGATTGAAGGGCAACTGCGTCTCGAACGCACCTTGCGTGACCTCATGGGTCCATTGCCCGAGCCTACCCCGGACGAAATCGTGCGGCTTTACGAAGCCCGCCGCCACGATTTCGAACGGCCGGAGATCGTGCATGCCGCACACGTCGTGAAGCACGTCGACGAGACTCATGCGGAAGCAGACGCACGCGCCGGCATAAAGGCTGCGCTCGTCGCATTGGAGCGTGGGGAGCCGTTCGCGGCAGTCGCCGACAGCTATTCGGATTGCAAAGGAAACGGCGGCGATATGGGTTCCTTCGAGCGCGGCGTCATGGTGGAAGAGTTCGACAACGTTGTTTTCGCACTGGAACCGGGAGAGCGCAGCCCGATCTTTGGCACTCCGTTCGGATTTCACATCGCCGAGGTCCGTTCCAAGAGACCGGGCGGCGGTATTTCGGAACTGCGCGAGGTAGAGGATACTATAAGGCGATTCCTGACGGCTATCCACGAACAAGAGGCCAGGAGTAAGGTTGCGGCGCGATTGCGCGCTCGGGCCCAGATCCGCCGTATTTCGATCCGCGAAGCGCAGAGCCTCGCCCCCCAGCGGGCGGCCCGCTGATGTCATTGCCACCGCCACCCTGCTGCGTGCCTGCGCGGGCCCGGCTGCAGCAACTGAACGAGTCGCGGCGAAGCTCCGCCCAGCGCCGGCGGGTCACTGCCGGATCCACAGCGGGCATGGTTCTGCTTGATGGCGGCGGGTTTTTAATGGGCAGCGAGTCGCCGGAGGCCTTCGCCAGCGACGGAGAGGGCCCGGTTCGCCGGGTGCTCCTGGACCCCTTCTATATCTCGAGGTTTCCGGTGACCAACGAACAATTCGCGGAGTTCGTCTCGATCACCGGATATGTCACCGAGGCGCAGCGCTGGGGCTGGTCGTTCGTGTTCCGCAACCACCTACCGGAGCCGCGGCGGGGACCCGCTTTGGCCGCCACGCCCTGGTGGGTGCGCATCGATGGCGCCGATTGGGCGCATCCGGAAGGCCGGGACAAACCTGTGCAAGAAAGCCGGAATCACCCCGTCGTGCAGGTCTCCTGGAACGACGCCCAGGCTTACTGCGACTGGGCCGGCTTACGCCTGCCCACGGAAGCCGAGTGGGAATTCGCCGCCCGCGGCGGTCTGGAGCAGAAGAGTTACCCCTGGGGCGACGAACTGATGCCCGGCGGGCGCCACATGTGCAACATCTGGCAGGGAACATTTCCGGATATCGATCTGGCCGAGGACGGCTTTTCCGCGCCGGCGCCGGTGGATAGCTTCGCACCGAACGGCTACGGCCTGCACACAGTCGCCGGCAACGTGTGGGAGTGGTGTGCCGACTACTTCGATGCGCGATGGCGCCAGACCGCCACGCCGGTGAATCCCGTGGGTCCGCCGTCCGGAACCACGCGGGTCATGAAGGGTGGATCGTACCTTTGCCATGCATCGTTTTGTTTCAGGTACCGGAACGCCGCGCGAACGGCGAACACGCCCCACAGTGCCACCGGTAACATCGGATTTCGCCCAGTGCGCGATTTGTAGCGGTGGGCGACTCCCGCGCTAAAATGGAGTTACCACAACCGAAATGCGCAATCGTCTCCGTGCGTCCGCGATTCTAGTACTCCTGTTATGTCTGGCGTCCCTGGCGTCGGACGACGGCCTGGAGCCCAGCATCAAGAGCGTCACCGAAGCCTACGCGATCGTCGAAGATAACGAGGCAGAGCCGATTTCCGCCGAGCAGGCCTTCTTTCAAGGCGCCATCCCGGGCATGCTGCACCGCCTCGATCCGCACTCCGTGTTTTTCGATCCCGGCCAGTTCGAGCAGCTGAAGAAACTGCAAACGTCTACCGACAAAGGCTTCGGCAGTGTAGTCTCCGTCCTTCCCGGCCGCGTCATCGTCCTGCAAACGCTGCCCGGCACTCCTTCGGCGAAATCGGGCATGTCGCCCGGCGACGAGATCCTGGCGGTCAACGGCTACCAGCTCAGCCGCCTGGATATGGAGCAGCTCATCGCCCTGCTTTCTCAATCGCGCCAGCAGCAGGCCCAACTCGTGGTGCGGCGCCCCGGCAATGCGCGCTTCCTCAATTTCGTCCTCACACCCGAGGAGATGCAGGAACCCAGTGTGGATCGCGCTTATTTCCTGAAGTCCGGCATCGGCTACCTGCGCGTATCCAGCTTCGATGAAAAGACTGGCAGGCTTATTCGCGACGCCATCGAAAAGCTGGGCGGCCGCAACCTTAAGGGCCTGGTGCTCGATCTGCGAAAGAATCCCGGCGGCCTGGTGACCTCTGCGCTCGAAACCGCGGCCCTTTTTCTTAAGCCCGGCGCCAGAATTGTGACGGTGCGCGGCCGCAACGTGGCCGAGAAATCCGAAGACGTTCCCACCGCCGCCACTCCCTACGATTTCCCGCTGGTGATCCTGGTCGACGAGAAGACCGCCAGCGCTTCGGAGATCGTGACCGGCGCCCTGCAGGACCACGACCGCGCGGCCGTCGTCGGCCAAGCCAGCTTCGGCAAGGGTCTGGTCCAGAGCGTATACCCGCTCTCAGAAGGCACCGGGCTGGCGTTGACCACAGCGCTCTATTACACACCCAGCGGACGCTCGATTCAGAAACCGCTGGACTCATCCCAGTTCGCGCTGGCCGCCGCCACCGCCCACCCCAATGGCCAATCCGAGTTTCACACCGATGCGGGCCGGAAGGTGACCGGCGGAGGCGGCATCGTGCCCGACTATGTCGTCGCGCCACCGGTGGTCACCCGCTTGCGGGCCGTGCTGGACGGCAGCGGATCGTTCACCACTTTCGCCACCGCATACGTCGCCGATCATAAAATCACGGAAGATTTCGAAGTGACCCCGATGCTGCTCGACGATTTTCAGGTATTCCTCTCGCAGCACGGTATCCAGCCCGGAGTCACCGAGTGGTCCGTGGAGCGCGACTTCATAGCCAACCGGCTAAAGACGGAAATCTTTAACCTGACGCTGGGAGTGGCAAAGGGTGACGAAGTGGAGGCCCAGCGCGACCCGCAGATTCTCAAGGCGCTGGAACTGATAAACAAGCCGACGCCTTGATCCAGATTGGATCCCGATTGGCCGGTAGGTTTTTTTTGGTGCAAGTGGTTTATCCTAATCGGTCCTCCAATCGTCGTTAACACATGTGAAACAATCGCCCGCCCGATGCTGACAGACATAAGAACCGCCGGCTGCCAGCCTGAAGCTGGACACGAACCCTCACCGGGGCGCGTCTTCTGGATTACCGGGTTATCCGGCGCCGGCAAGACAACCCTGGGACGGGAATTGTGGAACAGGCTGCGTGCCGCTGGCCGTCCGGCAACCTTCCTGGATGGCGACGCGCTCCGTGCTGCGATCGCCGAAGATCTGGACCACAGCGCGGGCCATCGGCGGCGATCGGCAATGCGCAATGCGCGGCTGTGCCGGTTGCTGGCTGAGCAGGGCGGAGATGTTGTCTGCGCAACCATCTCGATGTTTCACGAGGTGCAGCGTTGGAACCGCGAGAACATCCCCGGTTATCGCGAGATCTATCTTCGGGTCCCGATAGATGAGCTGCGCCGCCGGGACAGCAAGGGTATCTACGTGGGGGATTGGCGCGGCGACACGCACGACGTCGTTGGCCTTGACGTGCCGGCGGAGGCTCCCGAGGCTCCGGATCTGGTCCTCGACAACTATGGGGCGCTCGACGTTTCGACGGCGGTCGACCGCATCCTGGCGGCATGTGCCCGCCGGAATGGCACGGGCGCGGCGCAGCCGGCACGTATCGTCGACTTCAAAACGAAGGCGGAATCTCTGGAAGTACTGGCGCCCCTGTTGCGCCATGCCCGCGTGCTGCCACAGGTCCGGTTCTCGGTTGGGGATTGGCGGTCGGACGCTGCCCGGGTGCTGGCTGCCGTCGCCGCTGCGCCTTGGGGTTCAGGACGGGTTATCGTACGCAGCAGTGCGCGTGCCGAGGACGCCGCGCGAAACTCGCAGGCCGGAAAGTACGATTCCGTACTCGGAGTGGCGGGCAGCGCAGCAGTGGCGGAGGCAATCGACCGCGTGATTGCCTCGTTCGCCCACGACGAAGGTGAGAACGCAGGCCAGGGCGAAAGGCACGACCGAAGCGACGACGACCAGATCTTCGTGCAGCCCATGCTTGACCGCGTGGCGATAGCCGGGGTGGCCTTCTCGCGCAGTCCCATCGGCGGCCCCTATTTCGTGGTTAATTACGACGACGGTTCCGGCCTGACCGATCGCGTGACCGCCGGCGCCGGCGACGGGCTCAAGACTTTTCTTTGCCTTAAGTCGCAGCCGGATGCGTGTCCACCGCCGCTCGCGCCCGTCATCGCTCTCGTCCGCGAGCTGGAAGGCTTTCTGGCGTGCGATGCGATAGACGTGGAATTCGCAGTCGGCGGCGACGGGCAGCTCTATCTTCTGCAAGTGCGCCCTCTGGCCGTCGACCGCCATGGACCGGCAGGGGACGCGAAGGTGGACACCGCGCTCGCGGATGTCGCGCGCAAGGTAGAGCTGCTCAGCCGCCCGCATCCGTACCTGCACGGCAGCCGGGCGATATTCGGCGTCATGCCGGACTGGAACCCGGCCGAAATCATCGGAGTGCGGCCCCGGCCCCTTTCGCTGTCTCTCTATTGCGAACTCATCACCGACGCAATCTGGGCTTATCAGCGGGACAATTACGGATACCAGAACCTTCGCAGTTTTCCGCTGCTGGTCAGCTTTCACGGATTGCC
>DATKFU010000284.1:0-3130 GCA_035511215.1 Bryobacteraceae bacterium
TGGACTTGCCCCCAATTTTGAGACAACCAGTTAAGACTCAATTAATCTTTTTTTGCATCGAATGGAGAATTGAGTCATGGGATTGTCACGCAGGCAGTTCACCAAAGAGTTCAAACTGGCCGCCGTGCGGCGGCTGGAGCAGGGGGTATCCATCGGCGAAGCAGCACGCGCATTGGAGGTCAACCCCAACGTGCTGCATCGCTGGCGCCGGGAGTTTCGCCATGGGGCAGGCAACGTCTTTCCCGGGAGTGGGAAGCAGCGTTGGTCGGATGGCCGGATCGCGGAGTTGGAGCGCAAGGTCGGCCAACAGACGCTGGAGATCGATTTTTTGAAGGGGTGCTTGCAGCGCATCGAGGAACAGCGGATGCTGCAGGCACTGAGTGGAAGTCCGCGGTCTACCGGAAAGTCCAAGAAGAAGTGAAGGCGGACCGGGGACTGACGATTGAACGCATGGTAGAGCTGGGCGGCGTGAGCCGCGCCAGCTTCTACCGCTTCGACGCGGGCTGCCAGCCGCGCCCGGAACGTGACATGGACCTGCGGGACGCCATCCAGCGGATCGCCTTGGAGTGGCCCAGTTACGGCCGGCCGCGGATCACAGCCGAACTGCGGCGGCAGGGCTGGGAAGTGAATCCCAAACGGGTTTACCGCCTGCTGCGCGAAGACAACCTGTTGTGTGTGCGGAAGCGGAAGTTTGTGGCGACCACGGATTCCAAGCATGGCCGTAAAGCGTATCCGAACCTGGCCAAGGAGATGGCGCTGACCGGCATCGACCAGCTATGGGTGGCCGATATCACCTACATTCGGCTGCAGAGCGAGTTCGTGTACCTGGCCGTAGTGATCGACGCCTATTCGCGCCGCGTGATTGGCTGGGCTCTGGAGCGCACGATGGAAGACGATCTTACTTTAGGAGCGCTGCGGAAGGCGCTGGAGTTGCGGCGGCCGGCGCCGGGAGTGGTGCATCATTCCGATCGTGGCAGCCAGTATGCATCCGGCGATTACACGGATCTGCTGCAGGCCCACGGCTGCCAGGTGAGCATGAGTCACAAGGCGAGCCCTTGGGAAAATGCCAGCTGCGAGTCGTGGATGAAGACTTTGAAATACGAGGAGGTGTATCGGCAGGAATACCGCGATTTGAGCGAGGCGCGGGCTTCGCTGACGCAATTCATCGACCGGGTTTACAACCAGAAGCGACTGCACTCGGCGTTGGGCTACCGACCACCGGTGGAGTTCGAAGAATCCCTGGCGCCTACGGCCGCGGCGGGAGCTGCGTGAGCAGAGGCACACATGCCGCCGCCAGGGGCGGGAAAAGGAAAAGCGCGCGCCAAGGTACGGCGCAGGTAGTCTTCGGGATTAGTGTGGCGGCGGGGAAACTGCGGGCTGGCCAGCCTGAGGATGGCTTGGACTTGATCGGGAGACATGGCTTGGGCCAGCAACGCCCGCGCCACCCACAAATCGACGATGCTCCAGTCCGGGGACGCAAAGCGTTCGGCAATCCGCCAATGCTGCATCCATGTCTGGTAAATCGCGATGGCTTGGGCAGCGGTTATCCCGGATGGCAAACCTGGCTGGAGAGAGGGGACAGGCTCGGGACAGACGCCATCCCGCGGCCGCTGACGTGGCGGCGGGGCCGGCTCGGCAGCGGACTGCAGCAAGTCACTGGCGCGGCGCGCCAGGCCGGCACGGGTAGACACCACCTTGACCCAGGGGGCGTAGCCGTTGCCGCACCGTCGTTGGGGCTTCCGATTGGTAAATCCGGCGAGCCGGCCCAAGTGACGCCAGTCGGTACTGGCGGGATCGCCGCCATAGGTCCGGGCCAATTGCCGGCCGAGAGCCGAGGCCAAGGCCGGCGGCAAGGGAGTGTGACTGACATGCACCCAGGCTTGCAGATGGCCGGGACTGGTTTGGAGCACCACACAGGGTTCATGCCCCTGGGCAGACATGGCCGTGAGGACGTTGGGCTCTGCGCGGTCCAGGTCGACCAGGATGTAACCCGCATTGTGGTCCTGGGCATACGGTTGCACATAGATGTCGCAGCCCTCGCAGTTGCGCGCGCGCAAAAAACGGATGGTCGCCAGATGCAGCAACTGCTGGGCGGTCCACAGCCGTTCCCCAGGGAACGGCCTTTGGGTAGGCTGGTGAATCAAGCGAATGAGATATAGCTCGTGGGGCATCGCCGCGAGTTGTCGGCGGATGGCTTGCGCCGTGAGAATGAGTCCATGATCGAACACACGAATCCTCCATAGGGCGCAACTCACCGTCGGCGTGCGATGGGCCGCCAGGGAGTTCGCATCCAATGATTTTGTCGTTGCCGGGTGACCCGGGGCCTGGTGTTAAAAAAAGAGGGCGCCCTCGAAAGCGTTTTCCCAGGCATACGGAAGGAATCGGGCGCGATGTGTCGTTACTTCTGGTAAACCTGGACGGGGACGCCGCCTCCTGTACGTCGGCGCCCGAACCAAGCTATAGGACGTGATAGGAGGAGCACCGCCCTTCCCATCGTCCGCGATCCCTTCCGGCCGGCTATTCCTCAGCGGGTTGCTCGCCAGCATTGCCCGCTTCCGCTTGGCCGGTATCGTCAGAATAAGCTCTCGACAGATTCGGGAAAAGGAATTATCATCGAACGGGAAACAGTGTCTTAACTGCGTGTCTCAGCCGAGGGGGCAGGTTCAACAATGCCTTCCAGTCCGCCGCTGTGAAACGTGTAATAATCGGGTCCTATGTTCTGGCGGTAAGCTTTGAGCGAGGCCGCAGAGGGCGTGTTTCCCACGTCGTGATTGCCCGGAACGGAGTACAGCGGAATGGCGCTGTCGAGCTTGCCGGCGATCCGCTTGTACTCGGCCAATTGTTGGGCATCGGCGGGTTTGTTGACCAGATCGCCAGTCACCACTACGAACGCCGGATGGAGGCGGTTGATGTTGGCGATGGCAAACTCGAAATTGGCGGTCTCCTGCGCAAAATCCTGGTTGTCGGTGTACATGCCGAACTGCGGGTCCGACATTTGCACGAAGAAGATTGGCTGTTCCTGACCCCAACTTAAAACCGGCAACAGAAGAAAGCCGCTCAGCGTGAACCGCACAATGTGTAGCAATATATTCTCCCAGTCCGCTTTACGAATTATCCCCGATGCTGGACG
>DATKFU010000285.1:0-21106 GCA_035511215.1 Bryobacteraceae bacterium
GGGGTTATTGGGGCGGCCATCAATATTATGAACGCATCGACAAAACTGCGAACCCAAACGACGGTGACCAGATCTGTTTCGACGAGGGCTGCTTCTTCGCTCACGATATCGTCGACTTCGGATACCTCGATCTGGTTCGCCTCGGAGAACGCTCGCACAACGATTCCAACATCTCGACTTCAATTTCTCCCAGCGCATCAGCGTTTGACGGCAATTCCTCGACGCAGGTAACAACGCCGAGCGGAGACATCTACTTTCATCGTTACGTCCACGACAGCTACGGCGAAAGCAACACCAACACGGGCGTTTGCCCGGGTTGGCCGGCCAACGGACCTAATCGATTCGGTCGGCTCTGGCCGGTTCTTTCTGGAGAACGCGGCGAATACGAGCTTGTGAACGGGCGTTCAGCCAGCGTATACCTCAAATCGATGGCCGATGCGGCCAACGACGGCTACTTTGTGCCTGAGCAGGTTTGGGACCGCATGGACATTACCTGTTTCATGTTCGGTAAGCCGACAGGCAGTGCGGCTCCGCTCAATTGGGCGGAGGGGCAATACCTGCGGCTCGCCCAATCGATTGACGCAGGGTACAATCTCGACACCCCCTCGGTAGTCAAGGCCCGATACCGAGGTGCCGGACCGATCCGGGGCAACGGCGGCAAATGCATCGACGACGCCGGTGCGGGCACGAATAATGGCACCGCGATCCAGATCTTGACGTGCAATAGTGCGAACTCGCAGAACTGGAACTGGAGCAGCGTAGACGGCACACTTCGTACCCTCGGTAAGTGCATGGATGTCACCAACGGCGCGATCACTAATGGAACGCAAATCCAGCTTTGGGACTGCAACGGCACTGGATCTCAGGAATGGCGTTGGAGGAGCCAAACCAGTCTCGTGAATCCCCAGTCTGGCCGCTGCCTTGCCATCACGGGCGGTGGCACGGCCGACGCCACTCGACTCGAGATCCGGGACTGCAACGGCGCCGCAGGTCAGGTCTGGTATCTGCCCTGACCGGAGTAACCATGTACCCCGCGCCAAGGGCCACAGCTGGAGCAGCGGAAGCACGGGGGCTTCGAGCCAAGGACGCGCGCACCTGGCCTTCCTCGAAGCGGTGGCGGCTCGAAACACCGTGCCCTCAAGGGCTGAACCGAAGGTAGAAGCCAGCTATGTTCTTGATCGACGAACACGGAGAACGTCCGGTCTGTACTTCGTGCCATAAGCCTTTTGTCGCCACGCTCAGACAAACTGGCCCGGTGATGAGGTCAGGCCACCACAGCGAAGGCGCGCGAAATCATCTCCGTAGCGTACTGGTGCTAAGAAACGGCCGCGTGGCGGGCACTAAAGCTTGCATTCGACCGATATTGAGGGGCTGCCACCTCAGCCCGCTGCGGTCATAGGTGCTGCGCATATAAGCGCGCGCTCCGATCCGCTGGTAGGGCCATTTCTCCCACTGGCGGTACGTGTCGAGTCCAACCGGGATGACAGGGGGATCTACTCGTTTGGCTTGGGCTGCAATCTCTCCCGCAGTAAGCAGAGACAGAGCGGCAACGCCGATCATAACCTGCATGGCCCACAACTCAGGATGCCGTCATGGTGGCGGCGTCCCAATGACAGACGCGCTTCTCGTAGTAGCTGAGATTGCACAACAGCGCGGGCCCCGTCGCCCGGAAGCCATACTCGGCGTCCTCGAAGAACGGCTTGCGCGTGCGCAACGCGTCGATGAAGTTGCTCATATGGATCTCATGCGCGTCGCGCGGCGAGGTGAAGCGCTGCACGGTCGGCCGGCGGAGCGCGGCGGTGCTCACTGCCGGGAGCGGGTACTTGTCGCGGTAGGCGCGGATGTAGTCGGCCTCCATCTGGCGGGAGAACGTGTCGGCGGTGTTTCCGGGTTCTCTCTCGCGCGGCACGCGGCTGAGGGTCACGCTGCCGATGTCGGTAGTGATGGACCCCTCACTGCCGATAAAGCGGTAGCCGAAATCCTCATCGGCCTTGGAACTCTTGAAGTTTACCCGCATGACGAACTGGAAGCGCGGGTGGCGCGGCGAGGCGTCGTAGTCGATCACGCCAATTTGCATGTCCGGCGCGTCGCGGCCGTCGTTCCAGTAGCGCAGGCCGCCGGTAGAGTAAATGCGCGTGGGGCCCAGGGCGCCGGTAGCGGTGTGCAGGCCGGTGAACAGGTGCACGTAGAGGTCGCCCGCCACGGCAGTGCCGTAGTCGCTATAGTTGCGCCAGCGAAATAGCCGAATGGGCTCGAAGGGCCGCTTGGGCGCCGCGCCGAGAAAACGGTCCCAGTCGATGTTCTCGGTGCTGGCATCGGGCGGGATGGAGTATTGCCAGGCGCCGATGGCGGTGTTGCGGTCGAGCCACGCCTCCACCATATTCAGTTCGCCGATGGCGCCAGCCCTGAGCAACTGTTCAATCTTCTCGAAGCAGTGAGCGCTGGCGTACTGGCTGCCCATCTGGAAGATGCGCCCGCTCTTTTTCGCGGCTTCGATCACGCGTTTGCCGTCCTCGATCTTCTGCACCATCGGCTTCTCGCAGTAAACGTCCTTGCCCGCGGCCAGAGCGTCGCGGGTGATCTGCGCGTGCCAGTGGTCCGGCGTAGCGATAATCACGGCGTCGATGTCAGGGCGCGCCAGCACTTCGCGATAGTCGCGCGTGGTCGCGATACCGGGGTAGATCTCTTTCATGCGGTCCAGGCGCGAGTCGTAGATGTCGGCGGCGGCGGCGATCTCCACCCCCGCGATGCGCGCGGCGTCGTGCGCGTCACCCTGGCCCATGCCGCCCGCGCCGAGCAACGCCATCCGGATTCTGTCATTAGCCATTCCCATCGTGGTTCCTCCTCAGCTCTCGACTACGCGCATGGCTACGGGGTCCCAATGCTTGATGCGGCCCTCGTAGTAGCTCATGTTGGCCAGAAGCGCCGGTCCGGCGGCGCGCAGCCCGAAGGTGGCGTCCTCCGTCACAGGCTGGCGCGAGCGCACCGCGTTAAAGAATGTGGTGTGGTGCGCGAAATCGTCCGAGTAGTCTGGCGGCGCCAGGTAGTGCTCTTCGTCCGCTTCGGGCATCGTCGCGGCCGTGACCGGATGCTCAGGGTAGCGCTCGCGGTGCGCCGCCATGATCTTCGCCGCTGTCTCCCTGGAGAAGCCGCCGGCGCTCTCGCCAGGCTCAGTCTCCTTGGGGGGCTTGCTCAGACTCACACCGTCGCCGATCGTCATCACGCCTTCGCTGCCGGTGAAGTGGAAGGTGCTGGTTTCCGTCCCGCCGCAGACAAAATTCACGCGCAGCGCCAGATTGAACGCGGGATGGCTGTCGGTCTTGGGATAGTCGTACAGCCCGACCATGATGTCCGGCGCGTCGCGGTCGCCTTTCCAGAAGTAGATCCCACCAGCGGCGAACGCGCGCGTCGGCCCCAGCGAGCCGAGCACGAAATGAATGCCGGTGAACAGATGCACGAACAGGTCGCCGGCCACGCCCGTGCCGTAGTCGCTCCAATTGCGCCACTGGAATATGCGTTGCGCGTCGAACGGGCGCTTCGGCGCATCGCCCAGAAAGCGGTCCCAGTCGATAGTCGCGGGGCTCGCGTCGGGGGGAATGGAGTATCGCCACGCGCCGATAGCGGAGTTGCGGTCGATCCACGCCTCCACGGCGTTGAGCGTGCCGATCGCGCCTGCACGATAGAGTTCCTGAGCCTTCTTGTAGATCACGGAGCTGACCCGCTGGCTGCCGACCTGAAGGATTCTCCTGGTGCGCTGCGAAGTTTCGATCAGCCGGTGGCCGTCCGGCCATTGCTTCACCATCGGCTTTTGCAGGTAAACGTCCTTGCCCGCCTCCATCGCCTCGGCGGCGATGCGCGCATGCCAGTGGTCCGGCGTGGCGACGATCACAGTGTCGACGTCTTTGCGTGCGAGTACCTCACGATAGTCGCGCGTGGTAAACAAGTCGGCGCCCCAGTGCTCCTTGGCGCGCGTCAGCCGGCCTTCATAAACATCGCACACCGCCACAAGTCTGGTACCTGGCACGCTGATGGCCGTGGCGGTGTCGCCTTGGCCCCTGATGCCGCAGCCGATGGTCGCGAATTGGATCTTACCGTTCGCGGCGGTCTGGCCCTGAGCGCCCGCGGCCGCGCCGATGGCAAGCGACGCCGCACCGCTCGCCTGCAGGAAATGCCTCCGTGTGGATGCCATGCTCCATATTGTATTGCGGTACGCGGTCTGCCGCCGATTTATGTCGGCAGTGGCGGCTGCCGCACTCGGGAACTTTCGCCCCCGACTCGCTGTCTAACCCCCTAATGCTCGAAGTACGCGCGCTCACCAAGCGGTATTCCGGCAGCCCGGCCGTGGACCAGGTCTCCTTCACTGCCATGCCCGGCGAAGTCACCGGTTACCTGGGGCCCAACGGCTCCGGGAAATCGACGACCGTGAAAATGATCATCGGCCTGCTCGACCCGACCGATGGCGAAATTCTGTACCGCGGGCGCCCCATCCGCGATAACCTGGTGGAATTCAAGCGCATTCTCGGATACGTGCCCGAAGAGCCGTACCTCTACCCGCACCTGACCGGCGTCGAATACCTGGAGCTGGCCGGCGAGCTGCGCGACCTGCCCGCCGCCACGCTGCCCGGAAAAATCGGCGCGCTGCTGGAGTTGTTCTCGCTCGCGGGCGACCGCTACGCGCCCATTTCGTCCTACTCGAAAGGCATGCGCCAGAAGATTCTGATCTGCGCCGCGATTCTACACGATCCCGAACTGATCGTGCTCGACGAGCCTTTCTCCGGGCTGGACGTGCACGCGGCCCTGGTGCTGCGCAGCCTGATCCGGTCGCTGGCCGACTCCGGTAAGACCGTACTCTTCAGCTCGCACGTGCTCGAAGTCGTGGAGAAAGTCTGCCATCGCGTGGTGATCCTGCACAAAGGCCGTGTGGTGGCTAACGACTCCATTGACAGGCTGCGCGACTTGATGGCCCTGCCCACGCTGGAGGAGATCTTTTCACAGCTGGTCACGGACAGCGATCCCGACGCCACCGCGCGCCAGATCGCCGAAGTGGTACGCCGGTGACACCTCGGCCCGGCCGCGAACGGCGCCAGTTTCGGGCGTTGGTGCGCCTGTTCGCCTACCGGTTCTTCGATACCGACATTGTTTCCGTGCGCGGCGAGTTGTCGTCGCTGCTCTCGCAGTTCGCTGCCTTGCTGGCGGCGCTTAGCCTGGTGCTCGTGATCTTCACGGGTCCCAAGTATGCGGGCTTATACCAGCACCTGACGAAGGCGCAACTACACGCCGCCGCGTGGTCCGACCAGGAGTTTCTGGTCTCCACCTCCATGGCGATCGTCGGCGTGTTCACGCTGCTGCTTTGGGACGCGTTGTTTCCCGACCGTCGCGATTGCATGATCCTGGGCGCAATGCCCGTGCGCATCCCGACTGTGTTTGCCGCCAAGCTGGCGGCGCTAGGGGCGGCCCTCGGGCTGGCGGTTGTAGCCGTGAACTCCTTCACCGGACTGGTCTGCCCGTTTCTGATTGTCCCCGGCGCGTCGGGTATGCTGGACGCGTTGCGCGATTTTGGGGCCTTCTGGCTCGTGATTCTGCTGGCGTCGGTGTTCGTCTTCCTCCTGCTGCTCGGAGTGCAGGGACTGGCGCTGCATTTGCTGCCGCACGCGCTCTATATGCGGTGGTCCAGCATGATACAAACCGCCGCGTTCTTCGCCGTACTCACGTTGTACTTCCTTACTCCCCCGCTGGCGGATCCGCGCGCGCTGGCCGCCCCCGAAAATCGGCTGTGGTATGCCCTGGTGCCTTCCTACTGGTTCTTCGGTTTGTTTGAGCTGCTGACCGGGTCCACGAACCCAGCGCTGGTCGCGCTGGCGCGGCGGCCCCTGACCGGCGTGGCATTGGCGGCGCTAGTGGCGGCGGTGACTTACGGGCTGGCCTACGGGCGGCAGATGCGCCGTACGGTGGAGCAGTCCGGCATCGCGCCCAGCGCCGGTCCTTTATGGCGCGCCGCCGCGCCGGGGGCCGCTATCTCCCGCCTGCTGACACGCTGCTTCGCCCGCCGCGCGCCGGAGCGAGCCATGCTGATCTTCATCGGCCGCACGCTGGCGCGCAGCCGCCAACATCGGCTGCTGTTGGCCGTCTACACCGGCATGGGACTGGCGTACGTGTTCAGCCAGATGGCCTATGTGCTGTACCACTTCAAGGCGACCGACTACGGCGCGATCGAGGGCCGCGCACAGACAGCGCTAGGCATCCCGCTCATCCTGCTCTTCTTCCTGATCGTAGGCCTGCGCGTATCCTTCTCTATTCCGATGGAAGTGCGCGCCAACTGGCTTTTTCGTTTGACCGATCCGTTCGCCGGCGGCGCCTACCTGCATGCCGCGCGCAAGACGCTGCTGCTATTCGCGGTAGCACCGGTGGTGGCCATCGCGGCGCCCGTTTACCTGGCCGTGTGGACGTGGCCGAGAGCTTTGGGCCACGCGGCATTCCTGGCAGCGTTTGGTCTTCTGATTGTGGAACTGGCCCTTACCGGCTTCGCCAAGGTACCCTTTGCTTGTTCGTATCTCCCAGGCAAGGCGAATCTCAAGATTATGTTCGGTGTGTATTGGGGGCTGCTCATCATGGTGTCGGAACTGGTCACCGATGTCGAACAAGCGGGGCTGCGCCATCCGGCGAGCTACGCCTGGCTGATGGGGATCACGCTGCTGCTCTGGCTGGCCGCGGCCGGCCGTGGACGGGGCGCGCGCACCCGGATTCCCGCACTCAGCTTCGAGGAGCAACCGGAACCAGTCTTGCTTAGCCTGGGGCTGGCCCAAAAACCCTGAACAAAAAGGCTGCGCAAGGAATATCCCAGTAGCAATGGTTTTCAGGGGAACATCTCTTTTGCTTCTGGGGGCGATCGCCGTCTTCGGTCAGGCGGATAGAGGCGAATTGCGAATCAACGTAAAGGATCCGAGCGGCCTTGCGCTGAAGGGCCGGGTAGAGGTAGTCAGCCAGGCAAATCAGTACGTGCGCGAGTTCGACACCGACGCCGACGGGCACGTCACGGCCAAACGATTGCCTTTTGGCCTCTATACGGTGAGGGCAAGCCGCCAGGATTTTGCGCCGGCCTCGCAATTGGTTGACCTTCGTTCCGCTATTCCGATTGAACTCACGCTGGTGCTGGGCATCGGTCAAGTGAACACCACCGTGACCGTCAACAGCGACGCGACTCTCATCGATCCCGGCGACGTCAGTTCGGCGAATCGAATCGGAGCCGCGACTTTACAGGACAGGCTGACGGCTCAACCAGGCCGATCACTCGGGGAACTGGTGAATCAGGACCCGGGCTGGCTGTTTGAAGCGAATGGAGTTCTTCATCCGCGAGGCGAGGAGTACCAGACCCAATACGTGGTCGATGGCATTCCCCTCACGGACAACCGATCGGTCGCCTACGTTCCGGACTTCGATGCAAACAGCGTGCAGGAGATGAGTGTCTACACGGCGGGCTTTCCCGCTGAATACGGCAGGAAGATGGGAGGCGTGATCGAGGTCGAGACGCAGCGCGATACGCGGCAGGGATTCCACGGGAATGCCGTACTTTCGGGCGGCAGCTTCGACACGGAGAATGCGTACCTTGAAGGTCAGTACGGCTGGAATACGAATACGTTCACTCTCAGCGCCTCGGCCACCAGCACGGGCCGGTATCTCGACCCGCCGGTTCTCCAGAACTACACCAATCACGGCACGCTGGCCGATTTCATGGCACACTATGAGCGCGACTTGACCGAGAAGGACCGGATCGGCGTCATTCTCCGCCGCGAGCAGTCCAAGTTCCTGGTGCCTAACGAGATTTTGCAGCAGCAAGCCGGGCAGCGCCAGGACCGCGATAGCTTCGAAAGCGCGGGGCAATTCTCCTACGAACATATCTTTTCCCCGAATGTGCTGGGCGACTTCCGCGCCATGGTGCGAGATATCACGGCAGGCTTTTGGTCGAACGATCTGTCCACGCCCATGATAGCCAGCCAGGACCGTGGGTATCACGAAGAGTACGTGAAAGGCACTGTCTCAGTGCATGCCGGCATGCACGAATTCAAGACCGGAATCGAGTCGGATTATGCCTCGATTCAAGAGGCCCTGAGCTACCTGATCACCGACCCGGCGCAGTTCGATCCGGATACGCCTCCGTCATTCAGCTTCTACGGCCATGCCGCGGATCGCGAGCAAGGGATATTCGCGCAGGACGAAATGCACTGGAAGAATCTGACCTTAAGCGGAGGGCTGCGTTTCGATCATTATGACCTATTGGTGAACCAGGTGGGATGGAGTCCCAGAGCTGGAGCGGCGGTCTATTGGCCGTGGGCCAAAATCATCTTCCGCGCCTCTTACGACAGGATTTTCCAGACGCCGCCATTCGAGAATCTGCTGGTGTCGAGTTCCCCGGCAGTCACTACGCTGAGCGACCAGGTGCTACGGTTGCCGGTTCAGCCGGCGCGCGGGAATTACTATCAAACTGGCTTCGGCCGCGCCATTTTCGGTAAAGTAAGATTCAATGGCAACTTCTTTTGGCGGAGCTATCATAATTACCCCGATGACGACCTGCTTCTGAACACAGGCGTCAGCTTTCCGATTACATTTGCGCGAGCAGACATCTATGGCGCCGAAGCAAAGCTGGAAGTGCGGAAATGGGGGCCTTTTTCAGGCTATGCGAGTTACTCCAACATGCGCGGCAACGGATATTTTCCGGTGACCGGCGGGTTATTCATCGGAGACGACGCGGCACAGGCGATCAGCGCGACAAGCGGCGTGTTCCCCGTGTCCCAGGATCAACGCAATACCGTGAGGGCGCGCGTCCGGTATGACATCAATCCGCGGGTATGGACGGCGATTGGAGGCACGTACGATACCGGCTTGCCAATCGACTTCGATGGAACCTATCAGCAGGCCGCTCTGGAATATGGACAGGCTATCCTGAACCGCGTGAACTTTTCAGACTATCGGCCGCGTCCCCTTTTCTCACTGGACGCGTCGCTGGGAGTGGTAATGAGCAAGAGTGAGAAACATCCGGTCCGCCTTCAGATTGACGGTACGAATCTGACCAACGAGATTAATGTGATCGACTTTGCAGGCTTGTTCTCCGGCACCGCAATCGGCATATCACGCAGCGTGGATGCGCGATTGCAATTCGGGTTTTAGCCGCCTAAACTGGGAGGAACGTTCAGCGCTTGTAACGCTATGTCCGATACGCCAAACGACTCCACGCTCGACATTCGGCTACTGGCCGCCGCGGCCCGCCGGCACTCCGCGAAGCCGCGCCTGGAAGACGAAATTGCCGAACTGTTCGACCAATGGCGCGGCTCGCTTCTGCGGTATTTGTCGACATTCGGATTGTCGCAGCACGATGGCGAGGAGGTTGTACAAGAGGTATTTCTGTCGCTCTTTTCCCATCTGCAAAAAGGCAAGGCGCGCACCAACCTCCGCGGCTGGCTCTTCAGGGTCGCTCACAACCTAGCGCTAAAGCGGAGGGATGCCGAACGTAAAGGCATGGGAATCGCGGCGGATGTGGACAGCCTGCCGCATCCAGCCTTGAACCCGGAGGAAGAGTTGGCGAGCAATCAGCGGCAACGGCGGTTGTCCGCCATACTGCGCGCTCTTCCGGAGCAGGACCGGCGGTGTCTGTACCTACGTGCGGAAGGGCTTCGCTATCGCGAGGTGGGGGAGGTTCTGGGAATGTCTCTGGGGTCCGTAGCCGCATCGCTGGAACGCTCGTTAGCCCGCTTCCAACGAGCGGACAAGAGGTGATTTCATGTTGCACGAAGACTCTCATCTCTCCGATCGGGACCTGCTTCTTTGGGCCGACGGTGAGCTATCGCCGCAGCGTGCCGCCGGGCTTCGGCAGCATTTGAGCGCCTGCTGGACGTGCCGCGCGCGAATGGCGGAGCAGGAGCGCGCCATAGCCGATTTCGTTCAGCTATACCGGCGCGAACTGGATGCACAGTTACCGCCCGCGGACGGACCCCGCGCGCTGCTTAGGGCGCGCATTGCGGAGCGGACGGCGCTGCCAGGGGTGGGCCGTAGCGTCTGGCTGAACCGGATGCGGCCGGTGCGTGCGGCTACTGTTCTCGCGACGCTTCTTTTAGTGACTGGAGCCGCTATCAGAATCGCGCAACACGGAAACCATGCGGCCTGGAACATGGGCGCGATGGGCGCGATTCCAAACGTACGTCTTACTCCCGGTGCTACAGACCCTATCGGAATGCAGGATGTTTGCAGCGCCAATGTGTCGACTAACGATCCTGCCGTGCCAGATCCATTGAAGCGGGAAGTGTTGAGAGAGTACGGACTGCACGATGTGCCGGGCAATGCTTATGAGATTGACTATCTGGTGACGCCGCAACTGGGCGGTGCGGCAAATATTCGCAACCTTTGGCCGCAGCCATCTCTACACACCGTTTGGAACGCGCGCGTGAAGGATGCCTTGGAAGACCGCCTTCACTACCTGGTTTGCAGCGGGCAACTGGACCTTTCCACCGCCCAGCGTGAAATATCCCAGGACTGGGTTGCCGCTTACAAAAAATACTTTCGTACAGACCAGCCGCTGCATGAACACTCCGGCCGGACCCGCTTTCGAGCGAGCCCGGCCGGCTGAAGCAGTTAAGGTTTAAAGGAGTCGGCGAAGGCTTGCGCGTTGGGTGTTCCCACGCCAGTCACGTCGTCCCAACCCGTTTTGGTTCTCAGCGAGGTAGTGTCGGTGCAGAGGGTACCGAACCCATCGGTCACCGTGGTACAATCCGTTCCGAACGAGATCACGTAAGCTAGATTACTCTCGTACGAATAATCCCATATCGCGCTGTAGAACTGATTGTTTACCGCGCCGCCCATCACCTGCACTCCGCCATAGTTAGTTGTCGATGTGCTGGTCTCATGCACGCTGGCGGTCACATTGGTTGTCGAGCTAATGGGCACAATGTCTGTAACCGCGCCCGCAGGCAGAGTATAGAGATAGGGTGCGGCTTGGCCCAAAGCAATGCCGGCCTCTTCATTGGCAATGACCCATAGGGCCGAGAACATGGGGCAGGCTACGCTGGTACCGCCATAGGCCAGCCACACCTGTGGGGGAAACTCGCCGGGCTCGGTGATCGCGATTACAACTCCGGTGAAAGGGTCTGCGAGCCACGAAATATCCGGAAGCTGGCGCCACGCGCCGGGCACTCCTTTCTGGTAAGAAGGTTTGGCGAACACGCCGCTGGGACCGCCGCCGGAGCCATAGACGAAGCCGAAAGCCAGTGGCGGATCAAAGATCAAACCCGGTTCGACGGCCAGGGTCTCGTCGCTGCCCCACCCAGCCTGCCAGGCGATGCTGTTGTCGGAATTCAGCGCCAACGACACGCCGCCAACGGCGGTTGCGTAGCTGCCGTCGGCCGGGTTTGAAACGGTTGCGGGGATGCCTTCGACGGTGAAGTCCCCCTCGTCGCCGGACGAAAAATTCGCCGAGATGCCAAGCGTCGCGGCTATTTCAGCGATCAGATTCTCATTGTCCAATTCCGTGGTTGCAACCTCGGATTCCGCCGCCCCATAACTGCCGGAAATGACATTACCGAGGC
The DNA here is from genome assembly GCA_035511215.1 of Bryobacteraceae bacterium. Taxonomy (GTDB): domain Bacteria; phylum Acidobacteriota; class Terriglobia; order Bryobacterales; family Bryobacteraceae; genus Bog-159. Next base: position 11,571 of record DATKFU010000285.1, read on the forward strand.
CCTGCAGCGCGATGTAGGATTCCGCTTCGTCGGTATCCTGGAACGTAGCGGAGGGAGGAACCACCAGGTTGATGTTGGCGCCCGGCGCAACGGCGTGTGACCATTCCACGTCGATATTGATCTCGGGATCCGGGGACGAACATTGGGATGGCGTGGGGTACTGGATAATGTTGAAGTTGGACGAAGTCAGCAAGGGCAAATTAAATTTTGTCGAGAACGTATTGGCATCCTGCTGGATCGTGGGCGAGCCGCACCAGTCGATGATGGCGATGGTTTGGCCCGCGCCGTCGAATCCCTCGTTATACAATCCTGTGAGATTGTAAGCCGTGGCTATCTCCGGCGGCGTGTAGCCGCAGCCCGGGTTGGGGGCGCCTACAACATAACCATTGCCCGAAAGGGTCGCTTCCGGAAATGTGCCGGCGGTGTTGTATTTCTGGGTGGTCGGGCCGGTGAAGCAGTTGGAAGTAAAGAAAGAGGAGCTGTCGGGCTCCGCAGCAGTACCCGTATTGGAACCGGGAACCGTGGTGGGACGCGTCACCAGGGGGTGCGAAAAGCTACCGTTGTCAAGTCCGGAAACCGCCCGTACGAACTGAGCGGCCGGGCCGTCTACATACGGATCGCCGGCGGGGGCACGGTATGTCCTACCCCTCACGGAGTAACTGTTAAGTTCCACCTGGAAGGCTTTCTGGACATCTCCGACCGTGCCGTGCGCCCGTACGAAGAGGTTGCCGGGGCCCACTGTGACAATCTTAAGGTTATGCGACACGAAAAACTGTTGGACCGCCGCCACTTCCTGAGCCGTTGGGCCATAGTTGGCGATGATATCGGATGGCTTGAGCCAATGACGATAATTCGGGGAAGCCGGATCGTATAGCTGCGCGGCTAATGCGTCCAGCGCGCTGCGATTGTGCAGGTTCAGCCAAATGCTGACATCGATGGCTGTCGAGGGATCCACTGGACCCATTTTTTGGGCGGTGGGAACATACCTGGGCGCGGTGTTCGCGATTAAGTGCCCGGTAGCGGCGCCGGCTGGCAGAGCCGCACAGGCAACTAGCCCTAACAAGGCGACATACCGCAGGGGAGTCCCCAAGTGCGGGTAGCTTCTCGTCTGTTCTAACTTCTCGTGATTATGGTTGGTCATTAGCTCCTCCACATTTATTGGCCGGGAAAAGAACATAGGACACCCTTCCTAGCCAGGCTCAGCCAAAGCTCAACCAAGCGCGAGTTGTCCCGCACGAAATTTCCAGGTATCTACGGGAATCCAGAGTGTCGCGGCCGGATTGCAGCTACCGTACCCAGTCCATCTCGCTGCTTAAGGCCGGCTTCTGGCGGGGAACGGATCTCCGTGTTGCCCTCCCGACCACCATCGATTCTACATCCGGACGCTCACCATTTACAAGCATTTTCTTACACGGCCTTCGATTTTCTTTTTTGTTCACGACCCGCGTTCAACACTTGTTACATGCGCGGAGTGGCCTGCAGCATCCGCCGCGTGTAACGAATACCGGGTGTCTGGCGATTTCCGTAATCTCCGCGCGGCCGTCAGCGGCGCACGGTGAGCGCGTATTCACGGAGTAATTCACGCGCGGGAGAGTACGCCCGGACAAAATAAAAGCCGGCCGCCAAGCCATGGGCGAGCGTGCCTTGCACTCTATTATTTTGGGGGGAACCGCTCGATTGGAACACCGGATGCCCGCCGGCATCTACGATTTCGAGAGTATAGGCGGAGAATTGCTGTAAATCGGTTAGATCGAGCACCAACGTAAGGGGCCGGCCGGCCGGTGCAGCGGCTAACGTGAGGTTTTCCGTTCCGCGGGTGGTTTGGAGCAGCATCACAGCCGGCTGCGCAGTGGGACGGTGTAAAGACGGCAACTGGCTTCCGGCAAATACCAGCAGGCCCACCGCAACCAAACCCGAGCTCCAAGCTAACACGGGCAATCGCCATTGGACCGCGGTACTTGGCCGCAGCAATAACTCCGCCCCATCGCGCACGCGCTGCTTGACGTTGTCTTCGACGGCGAGCCTGTCCTGACAAACCCTGCACAGCAGCAGATGTTCTTCAAACTCGGCCAACTCCGGCCCGGCCAAGCGGTCCATCGAATATCGCTCCAGCGCCTCGTCAGTGGCATGACGATTATCGGCGAACTCCACGGCTGTACCGTCCTTTCGGAGCAAATACCAGTTCACTTACCCCTTAGTGGTATCTCCCTCCAATTATTCTCACTTAAAAGGTACTAGACGTTTTGTAACCTTTTTTCTGCCGAGCTCGCCGAAGCGAGCTTTGGCGCGCGACTTGAGCAGCCGGAACTGCGTATCCGTCAACCCCATTTCGGTACAGATCTGGTCCGCAGGCTGCTCCCAAAGATAAAAGCGTATCAGAATTTCGCGGTCACGGGGCGCTATGCTCTTCAAGACCCTCGCTGCTAACTGCTGATTCTCGTGACGGATAGCCGCCTGTTCGGGATTGCTGGCGGTGTCCTTCACGGCCAGGCCCCAGTCCAAATCGAATTGCTGCCTGCGGCTCAGAACATTATCCTCGATCTGGGCGGCCACCTGGCGGCGGACGATGGTCCGCACGTACCCCATCAGGCGCTCCGGCTCGCGCAACTCTCCCCGCTGGATGGCTTGCGCTACGATAATGAAGGTATCGTGGACCCGGTCGTCCAGATCCTGGGGACCGAGCTGCCTGCACAGATAGAAACGCACACCGCGCGAAAAAACGCGATACAGTTCTTCCAATCCAGCGGGCTCGTTCAGCCTGATTTTTTCGACCAGTTCGGCCCAGCCAGGCTGCGCGCAAGCCGGCCGGTCTTTCGTGTCTTCAGCAATACCGTTTGCTGTCATTGTTGGTTCCCCGTCACAAAATAAGCGCCCCAGTAGAGCGGGTTCGAGCGCCATGTACGAGACCGCAGCATGCCGATCTGGGCGCGTTGCAACGCGACGGCGGGCCCATCTTGGGGGGCCGCGCGCAAATAGCCGTAGAAAGAGAGAAAGAGCGTTCCGGCGTCATCCGGAGTCGGCCAACGGCTGGCGACTACGGCGCTGGCGCCGGCAGCCTGGCAGGCGCGCGTCAAGCCCATCAAACCGGTGGCGGGAAACGCATCGGCCGATCCGGAACTGCACCCGCTGAGCGAAACCAGAGCGCCGTCCAGATGCCAGGTAGCGATCTCGGCGGGGCTCAGGACCTCGGGTTGCCCGCTTTGGGTGAGGCTGAGCACGATCAGGTCGGATTGCCCGCCACCGCCGGCAGGGACGCTGGAATGCACGACATGGGTTGCAAAGTGCAGCACCGCGGGATGGCCGTTGAGCGCGGCCTGTAGACGCTCGCGGCAAGCGGCTACCCCTTCGAGCAATATAGGCGTGCGCGAACCGCTCCAGGCCCTGGCGCAAGCGTCCACCTCCCGCGCGCTACCGGCAAGGCGCGCCAAATGCAGATCGGATGTGGAGTCCGCGCGCGCCGTGAGAAGGTGAAAGAAGGAGGCAGGCTGGGATCCTTTCCACCGTGCATCGGCCGTATTGTAGACCGCATCTGCCACGCCGACGAACGGACCATCGCAAGACTGGCGGTTGAGGCTTGCCGGCGACAGCATCCCGGCGCCGGAAGTAATCTGCAAAGAATGACGCTCGGCGAGGAATACGGGCCCTGCCGTGCCGGCTTCCTCGACCAGCGCGGCGAAAGGCAACTGAAACAGTTGCGCGTCCAGCGCCAGCAGCCAGCGCGGTTTTCGCCGGATTGCCGGATCGAGTTGTCCAAACAACACGCGGAATATCCGGGCTCCAGCCGCCTGGGCCTGGCCACTCCCCTGGCTAACGGCTTTGGTGAAACCAGCGACCAGCGCGGCGATTTCCGGCTCGGGAGGCAGGCGATACAGCGCGAACCTGTCGCGCGATACGGCCCAGAGGTAGGAGTTGGGGGAGGCCAGGTGAAAGGCCAGGAAGGCGGCATCCGGACCGAGGCTGCGCCGCGTGCGTTCGAGAAGGTTGGGTAGCTGGACATCGGTGTTCGATCCGGCGCGCGACTCCCACTGGATCAACGCGCCTTGCAATTGACGAACCCGTTCTTCCGCCGGCCCTGAGGGCGATCCCGGAGATCGCAGCGATGCCGCCTCGGCGGATTCGAGTTGCTGTAGCGTCTCCCAATACTTGTCCGGCAAATTGCGCCGCCAATCCCGCGGCTCCGCCAATAGCACGCGCAGGCTGGCTGCCCGGTTGGCTTCCGCGGACTCGAACGTCTCTTGCGCGAGCGCGCGGCGATGAGTGGCGAAATAAAGCCTGTTTCCCGCCTCCACCAGCGCGGAGTGGACCTTCTGGATCTTGTTCTCAGTGCTGACGCGCGTGGCGTCGTCGGGAAACGCTTCCCGGCGCCAGTTGTGGGCCAGGGGCGCCGCTATGCGCAGATCGTCCAAGGCGTCCTGGAGACGGTTCTGTTTCAGGCGCACACGGCCGCGCGCGTAATAGACTTCCCAAATCGGCCGCAGGCCACCCGGCTCTTTCGAAAGGGCCACGGCGCGATCCAACAGCACCGCAGCCGAGCGCGGATCGCCTTGCTCCAAGCGCAACATCCCCAGATTACGGTAGCAACTCTCGATGCTGCGCATACGGCCGAGCTTGCGTACGCTATAGGCCTCGATGAGCGCGCGCTCGGCTTGCGGAAGTTGTTCGTGTTCGAGGTATTCATAGCCCAAGTCGTTCCATGCATCGGCGTACATTTCCTGGTCGCCCGCGCGGCTGGCGGCGGCAATTCCCTGCCTATAAAGATCTAGCGCCTGCGGCATGCGGCCCTGGTCCGCCTGCAAGGCAGCCAGGTAGGTCAGTAGTCTTGGGAGCTGCGCAAGGCGCTCCGGGCCAGTCAAACGCGCCATCGCGCGGCCAATGGCCTCGCTCGCGGCGTCTAACTGCCCGAGATGGGAATACAGCGAGGCAATATTCCAATCCGCCTTTCCTGCGATGGCATTGTCACCCGAGGCTTCCGCCCGCTGGCGGGCATCCAAATATGTTTGAAGCGCCTGCCGATACTGGTGCACTGCGAACTGGCAGTTGCCCAGCCCAAGCAGAAACTGCGCCGCAAGTTGCGGTTCACCCGCTCGCGATGCGTCACCGTAGCCTTGCCGGGCGAGGGCGGCGGCGTCCTGGAAACCGCCGGCGCGGAATATTTTGTATGATTGCTGAAACTGTTCCGTGAGCTTGTCCCTGCGAACGATTTTCCAGCTGGGTCTTGCCAGGTTTGGCGTCCTGGGCGGCGGAACGGAGCGCACCAGCGTTCCGGCGAGCGGGATAATCGATAATAAGGAGACCAAAAATCTGGTCTTCATCAATCCTGCCCTGCCTTGCGGTCTGGGGTATTTCCGGTTTGGTATTCTTTGGGGATACTCTGCGACGAGCACCCCCAAAGAATCATACCAGTTTTTGCCGTGGATGTGGCAACCATTTTAGTGGATTTGTGTTTAACGCGCCGGGTTAAGCGCCGAGTTATTCTATTTGTGTGGTCTTTAGAACTAAAACCAAAACCCGCCGATTATCCAGATGATGATCGGATCGTGCATTTTGTTTTGGAGTTTCCCGTCTCCGGGAAATCCCTTCTACCCTAACCATAGCTGCCGCTAGAGCGCTTCCCGGCGGTGCTTGGCTCTAAACGGCTGAAAATATGGGGAAAATTAATTGTCCAAAGTGTGACCGGGATAAAATCGAAGCATAAACGCGACATATCCCGGTGGTATTTCATGGTTAACTGGACGCGAGCGGCTGATATAATTCCGATTTAATCGGATTAAGCTGGTCCAGGCCGCGGAGGAGATGGGTGCGAAAGGTCAATCCTGGCGCAGCGCGGCAGCCGGATCGGCATGGGCTGCCCGGCGGCTGGGAACCCAAGCGGCGACGGATCCCGCCGCAACCAGCAGCAAGGCGGGCACGGTGAGCGCCACGGGATCCCAGGGCGGGACGCCATCCGGGAGCAGGCCGGCCAGTGGACGAATCGCCGCCGCGGCCAGGGCCAGGCCTGCAATCGCTCCGCAAGATAGCAGAACGAGTGCGTCACGCAAGGCAACCCAGACAATTCTGCCGCGTGGCGCACCCAACGCCAATCGGATCCCCATTTCGCGCATGCGGCGGCCCACCGCATAGGAAACGGAACCGTACAGGCCGATGAGCGCGAGGACCACACCCAGACCGCTGAGCGCGCCCAAGAATCCGGAAGCCACGCGCATCGGGAAAATAGCTCCGGCGGCGGCTTCCTGCATCGGCCGGACATCGATTCCCGCAGTTGGATCCATGCCGCCGAGTGCGCTTCTCACCGGCGCGATCCAGTTTGCCGGCTCTCCCGCAACACGGACCACCAGGGGGCCGAACGTGGATGCAATGTAAAGAGCGGGCGCCTCGGCCTCACCCATGCTGCGCACCTTGGCGTCCGCCGTTACACCAACCACTTCCACGATCTGCGGTTCCTCGCGGCCCATCAAAAGGCGCTCGCCGACGGGGTTGCGGCCGGCGAAGAACTCTCGCGCAAGCGTGCGGTTCACGACCACGGGAGCCGGTTGGCGCGTGCGGTCGGCTGCTTCCAAATCGCGCCCGCGCAGGAGATGCATGCCGAGCGCCAGACAGTACCGCGGTCCGGCGCCGACCGTATAAACGTCGCGCGCGGCGGACAGCCCTTCGCCTTGGCGGCGTAGGTGAGCACGCGGCATCTCTCCGGCCAATGGCAGCACACCGGCCGAACTGGCTGCGATCACCCCGGGGATCTCTTCCAGGCGGCGAACGACCCGGTCCTTCCATAAGCCATCGTCCGGATGCCGCCCCGGAAGCGGTTGTATGCCGGCGACTATAGTATGCGCAACGTCGAAGCCAGGGTCGCAAGACGCCACGTACCAGAAGCTCCTGGTGAATAGAGCACCGAGTGTGAGGAGAACGGTCGCCAGGGCCAGCTGCAAAGCGACAAAGCCGTTGCGCGCGTCCCAGTGCCGCACGGAGAAAGCCGGCTGACCCTGTTTCATGGCCAGCGTGAGGTCGGTATTTGAGCCGCGCAGGGCCGGGATCACAGAGGAAACCAGCAGGGCTGCCAGGGCGGCCGCCGCGGCGTACAAGAACAGGCCGCTGTCCTGGTTGAAATGAAACTCGATGGGCAGGCCGTAGGCGGAGGGCCAGCGGATGTAGCTTAGCCTGTCTCGCAAGAAGCCGTCCAACAACAGGCCCGCTCCAGCGCCACAGGCTACCAGCACCAACCCTTCCGCGAGAAGCTGCCGCACGATCCGGAGCCGGCTGGCGCCCACCGCCCTGCGGATCGCCATCTCGCGCTGCCGGCTCAATCCGCGTGCCAGCAGAAGCCCGGCAACATTGGAGCAGGCAATCAGCGCCATCATTCCCGCCACGCTGAAAAGCATCGCGAAAAAGACAAAGAACCGGCGTTCGTCCCCTCCCTTCGCGGCATTGGCGGCCAGCCCGCTCATGGGCCGTAATTCGGCGACTCGCCGTGCCAGGTCCCTCCCTCCGAGCGCTTCGGCGGCGGCCGCCAAAGCCTGCCGTGCCTGTTCGCGCGAAGAGCCGTCGCGCAGGCGTCCGAAGAGCCATCCGCCTTCGCCGGCGCCGGCCTGAATATAGACCTCGGGTGAGACGCCATGGCCGTAGATGCTGCGATAATCCCCTGGCAAGACCCCCACGACGGTGTAGAGGCGCCCGTTGAGTTGCAGCGGCCGGCCGATGGCGTGCGGGGCCGCGCCCATCCGCTTCCGCCAAAAGCCGTAGCTCACGGCCGCCACTGCGCGGCCCTCGTCCGCCTGCGAATACAGCCGGCCTAACGATCCACGCACGCCCAACACATCGAAAAAGTTCGCGCTTGTCTCGATACTCCAAGCCATTTCGCCGCGCGCTGAGTCCTGCCAAACGCAGACATTCAGATGCCGGTTGAAGGCGAGATCCTGGAAGACCCCGGCGTGCCGCAACTCGCGGTACATGGCGTAGTCGACCTCGCCGCCGGCACGCGCCAGGCGTTGCGGCTCACGGGCGCTCAGATCGTCGAGGATCATTTCACGGACGACGCTGTAAGCCGTGATGTTCGCTCCGATACCCAGGGCCAGCGAAGCCACTGCCACCACGACGAGACCGGGAGACTTAGCGAGGACGCGGGCGGCGTATAGAAGGTCGCGCCAGAGAGACAGCATATACCCGATTGTGACGCGGCGGGGGACGAAATTGTGGAGTGGGGGTGGTGCAGGCGGATGCACGGCTTTATGCCGGGGCTCTATGCCGGCTATTTACGTTTCGGGACAAATGCTTCGCAGGCCAACAACCGTGTCCATTTTGAGAGACCCGGGTAAGGTATCAGCTTTCAGTGCTTCTTTTCGTTGGCCGGAAATAGTGTCGGGCTGTCGGAATTCGGTTGCGACTCTCCGGGACAGCCTTCTTGTCGGTCGAAGCTAATGCCGGTCATCGTGAACCGGTACTGGTCTGACTGCTGGACCAAAAAGTAAAGCCTGAGATCCTCCGGCAATTCCTTCCCTTTGATCCAGCCCAGATCGATGGCAACCTGCCACTGGTCGGCTTGCTCACGGCACTGTTGCACGAAGTGGAATTCGCCAGCAACAAAATCGCCGGCCAGAAACTCGTGCCACTTTTTCAGTTTGTCGCGTCCGCTCTCCGCGGATCTGGATTCCATTTCTGCCCATGGACGAGTGAGCCACTCGTCTGCGAAGTCCTGCGGCTGCAAGGCAACCGGGTCGACCCTCTCAGCCGTCGAACCTGTTGCTTTGAAATGGAGCACATGCGCCCGGTTGTGAATGCCACCGTCGATACTGCGGTCGCGCACTTCCATTAGTAGTTCGTCGTGCTCGAGGCGCAGTTGATATGGGTCATTCGCTCAGAACCAGATCCCTTGCTCGCCGCCTAGGATGGGCACCGCTGCGCCCGCCGTTCCAGACAAGCGGAACAAGTCGTAGGACAACATATTCCAACTGGAACCGCACTGCACCGCGTATCGCAAAGTCAAAATGAGTTGGTTGCCAACGGCATCACGCTTTGAGAGGCGAACATCAGAAACGCTTTCGTCATGATCACGGGTACCATGAGACTCTAATACCCGTCGAGGCTGCCCCTGGCTGTAATCGTAGATATAGACGGCGTCGTCGTTCCCACAAGGCACGTCAACCCCGACGGTCGCGATCAACTTGTCTGCGTCTTCCGGCGGCCGCGAGAATTCCATTCGGGTCACGGAACCGGGGTCGGATCTAAAGAGGTCCCCGGAACTGTCGGATGCGAACAGGCCTGCACGTCGCAGATCGGCGTTTAACTTGGGACTCAAGAACAAAAACTCAGCATCCAGAGCCGCTCTCGATTTTGGAAGAACGGACTCGACCCAATCGCGGATCGCCGCGTGAAGACCCGCCGAGCGATCGCGAACGGCTTTAGTCCCCTCCGTGCCAACATGGATGAGACAGATCTCCTGGTCGTAATTACTGAGCAGGGCGAGAATAGGAATCCATGTGAAGAACAACGGAATATCTTCGGTCACTCCAGCTTCCCCCACGGTTTTGCCCGCCGCTGCGCAACGT
>DATKFU010000286.1:0-2006 GCA_035511215.1 Bryobacteraceae bacterium
ACCACGCCAGATGCCGGAGGTCGGCGAGGACGACCAGAACGTAATTTTCGCGCGCCCTCGTGGCTACAGTGGCGCCAACCGCAAAGCCGTTATTGCGGTCGCTTGGGAAGTGACGGCGTTTCTGCGCGAGGCTGGCGCTCCCTTGGACAACAACATCTGTGAGCGGGCGCTGAAACGCGCGGTGCTCTACCGCAAGAATGCTCTGCTTTACAAGACGCTGCACGGCGCCGAGGTAGGCGACCTGTTTATGAGTCTGATCCACACCTGCCAGTTGAGTGGCGCCAACTCGTTCGAGTATCTGAGGGAGTTGCAGAGACATGTCCGGGACCTGGCGGCGAGTCCTGCGGAATGGATGCCGTGGAACTATCACGAGAGGCTGTCGCACGCACCCCCTCCGCGTAATATCATGCCCTCAGGACTGGCCGGAAAGGATCGACTCCGGCCATGGCTGGGTGATACCTCGAAATGGCCGCCAAATCGCATCTCCAGAACGTAGAATCGGCAGACGTTTTTGGTCAGCGACGGAAACCGCCGAAAATGTCCCGCAACGCCCTGTAATGCCCGGGTGTGCAGACACAAATGGTCAATATACTTGTGTGACACTCGAGAAATGCCGGGCAACGGATTTAGGCTCGATCCCGATTTCCGCAAGCTGTGGATCGGCCAGGCGATCTCGCAAATCGGATCCAACATCACTGGCGTCGGCCTGCCCCTCACCGCCGTCCTCGTCCTCAAAGCGTCGCCTCTTCAGATGGGATTCCTGTCCGGAGTGGGCGCGGCGGCCGTACTTATATTTGGCCTCTTCGCCGGAGCCTGGGTGGACCGTCTGCGCCGACGGCCAATCCTGATTGCCGCCGATCTGGGGCGCGCCGTGGTGCTGGGCATCATCCCGCTGGCAGCGATGCTGCACCGGCTGACCATCGGAGACCTCTACCTGGTTGCGGTGGGCAGCAGCATCCTGACCGTCCTGTTCGACGTGAGCTACCAGGCGTATCTGCCCTCGCTTATCGCGCGCGAGAACATCCTTACCGGAAACAGCCGGCTGGCTTTGACCGAGTCGATTGCGCAGATCGCCGGTCCCGGTATCGCCGGCATCCTGGTGCAGCTGATCACGGCGCCCATGGCCATGCTGTTCGACGCTGCGTCGTTCGTCTGTTCCGCCATCTCAGTGTGGCTCATCCGCAAACCGGAACTGGCGCCCACGCGCACCCTGGAACCCCATATCGGCCGGGAGATCTCGGAGGGGCTGGGCGCGTCGTGGCGCGATCCATTGCTCCGCGCACTGGCCGGTCGCAGAGCCACCAGTGCGTTCTTCTTAGGCTTCGGGAGTAGTCTGTACTTTCTATTTACGATGCGTGAGCTGGGGTTGCCCGCTGCCCTCTTAGGCATCATCATCGCGATCGGCGGGACCTCCGGCTTATTTGGCGCCTTCCTGGCAGAGTGGCTGGTGCGCCGCTTTGGTTTCGGCCGGACTTTCATTGGCTCCGCGGTGGTGATTGGGATAGCGATGTTATTGATACCGCTGGCGCACGGATCGGTGGCGGCCTGCTCCGCTTTTCTGATTGCTGCGCAATTGGGTGACTTGGCGTGGCCAGTCTATACCATCAGCGAACGAAGTTTACGGCAGGCGATCACACCGAATCATCTTCTGGGACGCGTCAATTCATCCATGCACCTGCTCTTCCATGGCGTTCTGCCGTTGGGCGCGCTCGCGGGCGGCGCCATCGCACAGGCCGTGGGAATGCGGCGAGCGCTGCTGATTGGCGCAATCGGAGTTCTACTTTCGACGATGTGGCTGGTGTTCTCCCCGGTACGCCGACTGCGCGAACTCCCGCATGCCGTGGGCGAAATAAGGGCATGAGCACCGTCTCCCGGAGAACCCACGCAGGCTCACCGAAAGGACACGAATCCGCTCGTTGGCGTCAAGGAGGTGCTTCAGGTCCCAAAGCGACCCCAATGGAGACGTTCGCAAGCAGGCTCTGAAGCTCATTCCGGGCGCAATCCGC
>DATKFU010000287.1:0-13105 GCA_035511215.1 Bryobacteraceae bacterium
ATTCTGCGGAAACGCGGTGGAGCCCATGGCGAACTCCGAGAGCACCAGTCCTTTGACGGACAACTCGGCGGCCAGTTTGCGGTTTTCCGAAGGGTAGATCACGTCCACGCCGCAGCCCAATACCGCCACGGTATCGCCGCCGGCGGAAAGTGCGCCCTTGTGCGCGGCGGTGTCAATGCCGCGCGCCATGCCGCTGACGATGGTCAGCCCTGCGCGCGCCAGGTCGGCGGACAACCTTTCGGCGGCAGCCAGGCCGTAGTTTGTGGGCCGCCGGGTGCCGACCACCGCGAAATGGAAGGGCTCCAGCAGGTCCAGGCGTCCGCGGGCATACAGCAGAATGGGTGGATCGAAGATCTCGCGCAGCAGAGCCGGATAACGCGGGTCGCTTCGCACGACGGCGATCGCGCCATGCTCGGCCATCTTGCGCTGCTGGTCGAGAGCATCCTCGAAGGAGCATCCGCTGGCGAGGCTTTGGGCCACTGCGCCGCCGGCTCCGGCCGCCATCAGTTCGCTGCGCGAGGCCCGGAACACAGCCTGCGGCGTGCGGAATCGATCAAGCAGCTTACCCGCCATCCGGGTGCCCAGACCGGGGACCAGGGTCAGCGCCAGCCAGTGCAGTTCCTCTTCGAGGCCTATCGAACGCGCGGCGGGGTCCGCCGTTAATCCTTCCATCCGAATATCTCCTAATATGGAAGATGGCGGCGGCGGCCGCTTGTCTCAACGAAACATGCGCCAGGAAGCGTCGTTTTTTGAAGGCAAGGATCCCGTGCTGGTGTATATCGCCAGGCGGCTGAAGGAGGCATTGCGGCTGGAAGCGACTTTTAGTACCGCCGGTGTAGACTACGGGGTGGAGGCTGATGAGTACCGCGGCGGATTCATTTTTCAGCGGGTGCGCACGGGGGCCTTCTTTTACGTGCTGCCTGATACGGCCGAGGCGGCGCGCAGCGTGCTGCGGGAAAACGGTTACCGGCCAGCGGAGCCGGAGCCGGGCTGAGCGGTTGGCGGGATCGCCCGGCTCTCCGCCAACCATTCCCGGTACCGCTCGCGCAGCGCCTTTCTGTAGGCTGCCGGCCGCATGCCCATCGCGGCGGCCTGGCGCGCCACGTCCAGTTCCGCCAGTTCGACACCGGCCGACATGCTCTTTCCGCTGGAAGCCAGCCATCCCGGCTCGAAGCCGAAGCCGAAGGCCCAGAGAGAAGGAAGCGCCCGCCCATAGTTGTCCGGCAAGCTTAACGCCTCGAACGGGAAGCCTGCCGCCCAATCGGTGTGATAGCCCACCAGCATATTCGAGGGATTCACGGACACCTGCGCGTGAGTGACGCAGTTCCCGGCGGGAATCCGGTAACGGCTGCGCAGCATTTCGGTAAGCATGGCGGCGGCGCGGATCTGGGCGGGGCTCACGAAGTCCTCCACCTGGCCGGGATAGGATTGCGCCTCAAACGAAACCCCGAAAAAGCTCTCGTTGAGATTTACGTAGAACCATTCGTCGTCGGCCCACACGGAAAAGCCTGCGTGGTTGGCCGCATCCGGTTCGGCCACTACGCGGTAGACGCGGCCGAAACGGTCGATCACGTAGTGGTAGGCGCGCTCCCGCCGCACGTACTCCAGCAGCGATTCCCCCAGCCGTTTGAGCTTTGGGGTATCCTGCTCTTCAAAAGGCGCCTGGCGGCTCTCGGTAATGTGGTAGACAATCCCGGCCGGCGTGGAACGCCAGGTTCGGTTTTGAGCGGAGTCGCCGGCCCGCGGAAACGCCGGATACAGTCTGGGACGGTTGGGAATCGTGAAGCGCGTATCGATGCGCAAGCCGTTGCTGTAGACTTCCGAATCGCCGGTCGTTTCGACTAGCCAGACCGGAACGGTTTCCTGAGTCACAGAGACCGGCGCGCGGCGCGGAACGGCCGGCGCGGAAGGCGGCGTTTCCGGCTTGCCTGCGGCGAGCTTCACCAGCAGGGGGATGGCCAGCACCAGCAGCAGACTGCCCCAGAGTACCCAGTAGCGGGACCGGCCCTGAAACAGCCATTGCACCAGCCAGCGCACCAGCCAGCTCCGCGGCGCCATGGCTCTCAGAAACCTCAGACGCAGCAGGGGATCTCCAATATATCCCGCCGTGCGCGCCACGTGCGCCGCACGCGCCGTCCGCCGCCGTCCTGGTCCTGGTCCTAGCAGTGGTCCTAGCCGTGGCATATTCACCTGTCCGTTTCTAATATGTTGTCCGGACCGGCAAAAAATCTTACAAATTTACGGGAGAGCCCGCGCCAATCAAAAAGAACTGAGAGGAATTCTCCAAAACATTACTTCTAAGTTGAACCCGGAAAAACAGAACCGACGATGTCCGTCGCGGAATCGGCCAACTGGCTGCTTGGGCGGCGTGGCGGCGTCCGATAGGAGTCGCGCATGTGGAAGCGAATGCTTCAGTTATCGAATGGAAACCATGAAGGGTTGTCCGCCAACGGACACGACGCGGAGTCGAATGGCCGTGTGCCGGCGGTAATCGCGCCGGACGAGACTGGCGCAAGGCTGGCTGGGCTGAGCGCTACCAATGGCGAGCACGCCCCCGCGATGCTGGCCGACTTTGAGCAGATCTATCTGGGCGGGGCGGTGAAACCGCCGCGGCTCGCGTACGGCGTACTGAAAGTATCGGACATGCTGAATAGCGCGCACCTTTGCGGCATGCCGCCGGAGTCCAAGCGCGCCGCTTTGATGATGGCCCTGGACGCGGGCGGCGCGAAGATGGAGGACATCCTGCAGGATGCCATCGTGCGGCAGCGGGTGCTGAACGAGTACGAAGACGCGCGCCAGCGGGACCTGCAGAGCTTCGAGGCATCCATTCAGGAGCAAAACCGCACGCTTCAGGCGGAGATGGAGCGCATCACCGGCCAGTATATGGCGCGCATGCAAAGCAATCTGGATGAAGTGGCCCATGCGCAGGATAGCTTCCGGGTGTGGCAGAAGCGCAAACAGCAGGAAGTACAGCGAATCGCCGGCGCCGCGGACTGCTGCGTTCCGGAAAACGGCGCGGCGGCATCGGCTGGATTGACGGTAGTGCTGGAACGCGCTTCGAGCGCAGCGGCGCATTGAGCGGAAAACCGTGCCTTGGCTGGCTGGCATTTGCGGAGTGGCGCTGCTTGCCCTGTTATGGCGGGCCGAGCGCAAGCCGCGGCCCTTCGGAGGCGGCGATCTGCGTCAGTTGCGGCGCATCGCCGAAGCCAAGCACCGCGAGCAGTCCCAGTCTTTCGACTAACAGGAAAACGGGAGAGAGTTATGAACAACGTCGAACAGGATTACACGCAGCCGCTGGGGCTGGACGTGGGCACCAGCCGCGTGGTGGTGGCGCGCGCCAAGGACAAGAAGCACGAGTATGATTCCGAGCTGAACGCGTTCCTGACGCTGCCCTACTCGAAGCTGGCGGAGAACGCGCTGCAGCGGGAGAACGTTTTCCACGAGGTGCAGGGATCGGACATCGTGGTGGCGGGCAACGACGCCGAGAAATTCGCCGAAGTTTTTCACGTCGATACGCGGCGGCCCATGGCCCATGGGGTGCTCAATCCCGATGAGCCGTACAGCCTCGCGGTGGTGCGGCGCATCATCACGAAGTTGGTGGGCCGGGCGGCGGCCGAGGGCCAGAAGATCTTCTTCAGCGTGCCTGCGCGCGGCCCCAGCGTAGACGGAGCGATTCGATACCACGAAGCATCCATCCGGCAGATCCTCACGGAACTGGGCTATCAGGCCAGTCCCATTGAGGAGGGGCTGGCGGTGGTGTATGGCGAACTGGCCGCATCGAACTTCAGCGGTGTCGGCATTTCGTGCGGCAGCGGGCTGTGCAATATCTGCCTGGCGGTGCTGTCGGTCCCGGTCATGAGCTTCAGCGTGCCCAAGGCCGGCGATTTCATCGACTCCAGCGCCGCCCAGGTGACCGGAGACCGCGCCAACCGGCTCCGCATATCCAAGGAAAAGGGTTTCCAATTGAACGGCTTCACCGCGGATCGGGCGCACAATGCGCTGACGGTCTACTACCAGGAGGTGATCGCCGACCTGATCGGGTCGCTGCGCACCCACATCGCCTCCACCCAGAAACTGCCGAAGCTGGAACAATCGGTACCGTTGGTGCTCAGCGGCGGTACCGCTATGCCCAAAGGCTTCCTGGATCACTTCATGAAAACCTTGCAAGCCGAGGAGTTTCCGTTGCGGCTGTCGGAGGTCCGGATATCGGGCGACCCCTTGCATTCGACGGCGCGCGGCGCGCTGATGGCCGCGCTGTGCTAAGGCCCGATTAACGCAGCGCCGCGATGGCCCGATTGATAAACTCCCACACCTCCGCACGGATGCGGAAGGGCTGCATCTGCCGCTTCGCTTCACCCGGCCAGTTCGCGCTATCCCGATAGAGGTTTTTCAAGCCGCTCGAGACCTCCGGATCCCCGCCGGTGAACTCCTCGACCAATCCCGTCCAGCGCGCCGCCAACTCCCGCCCCTTCGCGCCGGCCGGATCTTCGCCCAGCGCGGCCTCCACATCCCGGATCAGTTCCAGCCACTGGCGGCTGACCCGCTCCTGCAACTCCGGCGACCATAACTGGCGCCGCCCGGCAATCTTCGCCTGCGCCGCGTCGTTGTAATACTTCATCGTCCATTCCGTATCGTTTTGCATTCCCATCACCTCGATGATTTTGGTCAGAATCGCTGCGTCCGGCGGCCGGCCCGCTTCCACCGCCGTTTCAGCCTGGCGAATCGCTTCGATGGCTTGATCCAGCAGGCCGCGGCGGACCTCCAGCACTTTACGCTGCATCCGCAGGGCGGCGGACAGGTCGCGCCCACCTCTGTCCAGCAGCGTTTTGATGCGCCGCAAAGGCAACCCGACGAACTTCAGCGCGACAATCTGCTCCAAACGCACCAGGTCCCGCTGGTCATACACGCGGTAACCGTTGTGCGTGCGTTTAGGACGCAAAAGGCCCAGGCGGTCGTAATAGTGCAGTGCCCGCACCGTGACACCGGATAGGCCGGCAAACTCGCCCGCTTTGTATTTTCGGATTGGATTGCCGGCCGCCGCCATCCCTCCCTTTATACTCGGGCCTGACGTTACGTCGGAGTCAAGCGGAATCTTGCGGCGGCACGGGAAAGAGCCAAGACCTATTGTGGCGGCGTGCCGGGAGCCGGGCGGCGGCCTTCGCGATCGGCCTTCCGGAGCACGGCTTCCTTGATCCGCTTCTCCACCGCGGCGGCGTCATCGTCCCGCTTCATCCGGCGCAGGATATCGGCGTAGATGCGCAAGGGCGGGTCCATCACGTCGTCCGGCGTTTGGGCCAGGTCGCCGATCCGCACAGTCCGACTGTAGAGGTCTGCAGCGTCGTCCATTTTCGCTTCCATCAGCAGCACGCGGCCGGTCTGGTTCAAGCTGGCAATGTACGCCTTGGCCCGCAACGCCAGCGCGGCGGTGGCGGCATTCTCAGCTTCTTCATAGCGATGCTGGAACGCGTAAAACTCGGCCATCTTGTCGAGCGTCAACGCGGCCATGGGATGGTCCGCACCAGCGTTCTTCTCCCAGAGGCCGAGCAGCCGCTTGTAAGCTGCTTCGGCTTCCGGATATTTTTTCAAGCCAAATTCGACATAGGCGAAGGAATCCACGGAGGGGATCAGCTCCGCAGCATCGCTGCCGTCGGAGGCTTCGCGCATGCGCACGGCGCGCTGCAGCAGCGGCTCGGCATCCGCATACTGGGAGCGGTCGCGGTAGATGCCGGCCAGCGCCTCGATCGCAGGGAGGCACTGCGGATCTCCGGGCTCGGCCAGGCTCCACTCCTGGATGGCGTGCTTCAACAACTCCATGGCCGGCTCCTCCTGGCCTGCCTGCCGGTCGAGCACCGCGGCCAAGGTCAGATCGCGGGCCAGACCGGCGCGCGCGGCGCCGGCTTGCGCATCGCGAATCTTGATGGCCTTCGCGATGGCGGCCAGGGCGGCCTCGGCATGGCCTTGCGCGCGGGCCCCTGTGGCGATCTCCTCCAGTACGGCGGCTAGTTCGCGACTGCTTTCGCCGTAGCCGTTGGCGGCTGCGTCGGCGGCCTGCTGCAGGGACTGGTCCGCATGCACGGTATCGGCGGAATCGCGCTGGACGGCCGCACGCAGGCGCAGGCATTCCACCAGCAGCGCCACATCGCCTCCGGTGCGGGCGGCCTGTTCCGCGGCATCGAAGCGGGTTAGCGCCTCGGCGTATTGTTGCTGGGAGTAGGCTTGCCGCCCTTTATCCAGATCGGCTCGTCCGTTGGGTGGGTCGTCTGCGATGGCGGACGCCGCCAGCGCGAAGGCCGTCAGGGAGAGCAGAGCAACGCGCAGTTCCATTCTTGGATAGACACCGGGGAGGGGTGTTTTGTCCCGTTTACTCGCAGCGCAGCGCGGCCATCGGGTCGACCTGCGCCGCACGCCGCGCGGGTAGGTAACTGGCCAGCAGGCTGACGGCGCCGAGCAGGACGAGGGTCGCGCCCAGCACCCATGGGTTGTACGGGGTTGCGCCGGGTATGCCCTTCTGCATGGCCAGCGTGGCCAGTATGGCCGCAGGCAAGCCCGCGGCTGCTCCCGCCAGCACCCACGCCATCCCCTCGCGAACGACCAGGGCGGAGATCTGTTCGCCACGCGCTCCGACGGCCATACGAATCCCGATCTCGCGCGTCCGCTGGGAGACGGAGTGCGCCGCGACTCCGTAGATCCCCATGGCCGCCAGGGCCACAGCCAGCGCGCCGAAAATCCCCAGCAGCCCGGCGGCGAGGCGCTGCCGCCAAAGCGATGTGGCGATGTGCGCGGGCATAGTCTCGACGGCGAACAGCGGCAGGCTTGCGTCGAGCCTGGCGACTTCCGCGCGGAGCACGGCCGGCAGCGGCGACAAGCGCGCCGCGCCGCCACTGCTACGGACTATCAGGGTCGCGCGCCCGGTGTACTCCTGCGCCAGCGGCAGGTAGAGCTGCAGCGTGGGATCGCCCGCGAGCGACCGCACCACGGAGTCTTTTACGACCCCTACGATGGCGATCGGGGGACGCTCCGGTCCGGCGAAATCCGGCGCAACAATCAGCTGGCCGATAGGATTGCGGCCCGGCCAAAGACGGCGCGCGAGCCGTTCGTTCACGACGCCGGCGCGCGGCGCACCGGCCCGGTCTCCGGCGTCGAATTCGCGCCCTTCGAGGATAGGGATACCCAGCGTGCGAAAGAAGCCGGGCGCGATCGCGTCGTCGTCCACGCGCAGGCCGAATTCGAAGTCGTTGCCCTGGAAATCCCGTAGCGGCGGCTCTTCGCCTGCGCGGAAGATAGCGCGGCGGCCGAAGAATTCCTCGGGCGGGACAGTCAATCCAAGACTCGCCGCGGTGACTCCGGGCAGCGCGCGCGCGCGTTCCAGCAGGGCCGCATAGAAGCTCAGCCCTTTGGCGGAGGAGTATCCTTGAACGTCCAGGTCCACCGAAGCGAGCAGCACGTTTTCGGGCTGCGCCACGGGATTCGCGCCAAGCGCCCGGCGCATGGTGGCGATGCCTGTTCCCGCACCGGCCAGCAGCACCAGCGAGAGCGCGGTCTGCGCCGCGATCAGCCCGCCCCGCAGGCGGGAACCGGACCGGCCCGCGCCCGGCGATCCGTCCTTTAACGACACGGTAAGGTCGACCTGCGCGGCCCGCCGTGCGGGCGCCAATGCGAAGAGCAGCCCGGAAACGACCGTCAGCAGCAGCACGAAGCCCAGGACGCGGAGGTCCATTTGTACGTCCAAGCCGCGCAAGGTGTAGGCGTTTTGGTTCGACGACACGGCCAGCTGCGCAAATATGGGCGCCAGCAGGATTCCGAGCAACCCCGCACAGGCTGCCAGCAGCGCGCCTTCGGTGAGGAACAATCGCACCAGGCGAGCGCGGCCCGCGCCCAAGGCGACCCGTACCGCAACCTCCCGCCGGCGCGCCGCCGCGCGCGCCAGCATCAAGTTAGCGACGTTGGCGCAGGCAATCAGCTGCAGCAGGGCGACGCAGGCCAGCAGCAATCCCAGCAGGCGCCGCACTTCCGCGCGGTCGTCGGAATCGAGCCCCAGGCCGGGAACCAGCGCGACCGTACGGGTGTGGTTGGTGCCCGGATACTGCTGCGCCAGGCGCGCCGCCACTGCCGCCGTTTCAGCTTGCGCCGCGGCGAGGGTTGCGCCGGGCGCCAGCCGTCCGAAAATTCGCAACCATCCACTGGCGCGATTGCGCAGGGTGTCCGGCGTCAATCTGGGCATCATGATTGGCTGGAGGGTGATAGGCACCCAGAGATCGGGTTGCGACTGCGTGCTTGTGCCGCGGAACTTGCGCGGCGCTACTCCGACCACAGTGAAGGCGTGCCCGTTCAGGCGAATTGTGCTGCCCGGTACGCGCGGATCTGCGCCGAACGCGCGCCGCCAGAATGCGTAGCCGATCACGGCGACGGCCGGCCCGTCTTCGGTTTCGTCCGCGTCCACGAGCAGTCGTCCAGCGGCCGGGTTCACGCCCAGGGCCGCGAAGTAGTTTCCGGAGACCAGGGCGGCGGCCACGCGCTCGGTGGCGCCGCCGCTCGAGAAACTGACGCGCGTGCCGGCCTCCGCGGCCAATGCCGAAAAGGTTTGCAGCCGATCGCGGTAGTCCTGGTAATCGGGATAGCCCAGGTTGCCCAGCAGCTGGCCCGCTTGCCAACGCTCGAAGACTACCAGATCGCCGGGCGCCTTTATGCCGGGCATGGGGCGCAGCAGCAAGGCGTCGATCAAGCTGAAGATTGCGGTGTTGGCGGCGATTCCCACTCCGAGCGCCAGCACGGCTACACCGGTGAACAACGGACTCCGCCGCAGCACGCGCACGGCGAAGCGGGCGTCATCGCGCATCGCGCACGGTGAGAAAGCGCTCATGCGGATAGGACGCGCGCAGGCGCAATAGTGTTAACAGCGCATGGCGGGGTTCCGCGTGAATTTGACTTAAGGACCATAATAGTGTACGTTAAGTTGGGTAAGGATAAGTATGCTGAACGTTAAGGCGCGGGCGCCCATACCGGTAACGCGCGCAATCCGCAAGCTGGGCCACGACATTCGGGACGCCCGGCGGCGGAGGCGCATACCTGCCGCGATCCTGGCCGAACGCGCCTCGATCAGCCGGACGACTCTACATAAGGTGGAGCAGGGAGACCCGGGTGTCTCGCTGGGCATTTACGCCACTGTACTTTTCGTTCTGGGCAGGATCGACCGGCTGGCCGAATTGGCCGACGCCAGCCACGACGCCGTTGGGCTGGAACTGGAAGAGGAGCATCTGCCGGAGCGCATCCGGCTGACGAAGAAACATGGATAAAGATGTCCTGGTCTACGTCGACCTACAGGGCACACCGCACCTGGTGGGGCGGTTGTGGGGGCGCATGCGCAAGGGCAGGGAGAGCGCCACCTTTGAATACGACAAGAGCTGGCTCGCGCACGCCGACCGCTTTTCCCTGGAGCCGGCGCTGAAACTGGGGCCGGGCCCTTTTCACACACCCTCTGAAAAGCCGCTGTTTGGCGCCATCGGCGACTCCGCGCCCGACCGGTGGGGGCGGGTATTGATGCGCCGGGCCGAGCGCCGCCGCGCGGAGCGCCTGGGAGAGACGCCCCGTACGGTGCGCGAAATCGACTATCTGCTGATGGTGGATGACGAAGCGCGGCAGGGCGCATTGCGCTTTGCCGAGCGCGAGGGAGGAGCGTTCCTCGCCGCTTATGGATCCACGAAGATACCGCCGCTGATCGAACTGCCGGACTTGCTGTCAGCGGCCGAGCACGTGGCGGCCGACAGCGATACGGATGAAGATCTGCGCTTGCTGTTGGCGCCCGGATCGTCCCTCGGCGGCGCCCGTCCCAAGGCTTCCATCCGGGACCGCGACGGTCATTTGGCCATTGCCAAGTTTCCGAACAAAGGAGACGAAATCAACGCGGTGCTGTGGGAAGCGATGGCCCTGACACTGGCGGCCAAGGCCGGCATTACGGTGCCCGCGTGGAGGCTGAAAACAGTCGCGGGAAAACCGGTGCTGCTGCTGCGCCGTTTCGATCGCGAGCACGGAATGCGCGTGCCGTTTCTATCGGCCATGAGCATGCTCGACGCCACAGACCAGGAGACCCGCAGCTATCTGGAGTTCGTGGACGTCCTCCGCCAGCACGGGGCATCGCCCAAACAGGACATGCATGCCCTGTGGCGGCGGATCGTGTTCAGCATTCTGATCTCGAACACGGACGACCATCTGCGCAATCACGGCTTTCTGTATGCCGGCCCCGCCGGGTGGCGGCTGTCCCCGGCCTACGATCTCAATCCGGTGCCGACCGATATCAAACCGCGCATTCTGACGACAGCGATCGATTTGAGCGACGGCACGGCTTCCCTTAAGCTGGCGCTGGACGTGGCGGCGTATTTCGAACTGGGCCGCGACGAGGCGCGCCAGATCGCCGCCGAAGTGGGACGGGCAACCGCCACCTGGCGGCGGGAAGCGAAGAAGCTCGGCCTTACCGCAGCAGAGATCGATCGGATGGAGTCGAGCTTCGAGCACCAGGATTTGAAAGAGGCTCTGGCCGCCCCGCCATCCGCCAGGACCACATCAGGAACGAAGTCGAAGTGAGATCGATGGCCGGCTCGGTAGTGCTATAGGACTGCATATTGTCGCGGTAGACGGCTCTTTGCGATGGATTGTACGGTCCGTCGTCGCCGTTAAATATGCAAAAGGTATCGACGCCGTTAGCGGGGCAAAGAATCATGCCGGGAACAATGCCCGCGGTGGCCGCGTAGGCAGGGCCTTCGGAAGCGGCGCCCCACAATACGGGCACGCCACCCGACGTGCCGTCCAGCGCGCCGGCCAGGTTGGCGACCTGATGCTGTATACAGTTGGGAAATGTGGTGGAGCCGTCGCCCACAATAAATGACGACCCCCAAGGGTTAGCGCCCAGAATGTTGGCCAACCACCGGCGCGAGTAAATGTCATACTCGCTCGATCCAGTCAGGTAATAAGCTTCGCTCGCCATTACCGAAATACCCGCGCCATGCGAAGTGGTGTCGCTGTTCCATGCGTCGCCGAAGCCCCATGCGTCGTTTCCAGCGTTCGAAATGGCATCGTCAATCTGTTGCAGCAGGGCTTGGCGAATGCCCGGCAGATTCGCCGCCAGGCCGGGCGGATTGCCCGCTATCCCGAGCGCGCGAAATAACTCGAAGTGCGCCAGGCCGCTGACATCGTAAAGGTTCAAGGTATCGGCGTAGCCTGCATCGTAGATCTTAGTAATGTAGTTAGCGGCAAACTGCGCCGCTTGTGTCAGGTAAGTCATGGAATTGGAGACCGGCAACCCGGGCGGCAGATTCCCGCCGGCAGACTGCAGCGCGAGATAAAGTTCCGTCGCGCCCAACTCCATGTCGTCGTCCCATACCGTTTCCGGATATCCGTCAAACGGAACGATCGTGAGCAGGCAGCCGGAACTGCACGTGCCGCTGCCCACCGATGCAGCCGGGTCCGCATAAGACGTGTCGGCGAGCGCGAAAATATCTTCCGCGTCCTTAAGACACCGATTGGCGAAGTCCGGATGGCCGGTCCGGTTCAGTTGATAGCCCACAGCAAACGCCGCAGCCAGGCGGCCCGCCAGATTCGGACTGATGGGCGATCCGGCCGGCCCGGCGATGAAAACCGGGCGATGGCAGATGAAATGCGCTGCAATGGGGCAACCCTGATAGTCGTCGTCGGCTTGCGGCAGGCGCCAGATATCATAGTCGCTGAGCAAGCCGGGAAAATTGTCCCAGTCCTGGCTGTTGCCGACCTGGTAGTAAAGGGTTTTAGTGCCGTCGTCCCACATTTTCATCAGGAATTCGACGCCAAAGCCCGCCTCCGTCCGGAAGTTCGCCGATGCAGGCGCTCCAGATGCGTTACCGGCGTACGAAATGGAATTCGGAGGCGCCGGCGGGTGGAGCGGAGCATGCACGCCCATCTGATCGGGGAAATCGCGAATGCCGATCTCTTGCAGTGTGACCGTGTAGCTGGTGGTCTCGACGTATTTCATGTAGTCGCCGGCATCCCACCAACCGCCGGAGGCATCGATCACCGCGCCGGTAGGCGTCAGAGGCGTGCCCGTGGTGGTAATCGAATCGTTGCTATCTAGCGGCGGAGTTTGAAAGACGGTGGCGCTCGCATCGTTCAGGTGTCCAGGCGCGGTGCGCAGCGCATTGGGGATGTAGTTCGGCCCATCCCGCTCGGTTTCATAGAAGAACTTAGTGTTCAAGAGCAGCCCGGAATAGAGCGTGGCGGGATCTTCCACCGGAAACGCAGGCGAGACAGCGGGAACCGGGCCCGCCACAGCGATGGTGTAGCCATCGCCGGCCGGAACGGTGAAATCCAGGGCACACACCGAGTAGGTCAGAGTGGCGCTATTGCTCCAGACGCCGAGCAAGGCGCCGATGGACGATGCAAATACCGTCTGGCCGCCCGCGGCGAGAACAGTAAACGTGGCTCCTGTTTCGGCGGCGGTGGACATGAGGTAGGCGCGAAACGGCGGACGGCCCGCCTCATAGCCAACCTGGCTGACGCGCACGTATGCGGACTGGGCCGCGGCCGGCGGAGCGCCCACCAGCAAAGCGAAAATGGCGACGAAGGTTCCACGATCAAGCATCAACGCGATCCCCCTTTTCGGTCCATTGTAGGTGGTTTTGGGGCGGCTTAGGCGATGCAACGCTTTCTTCTCATGCTTGCACCGCGTGAGGTCGGAGGACCACATGGCTCACAAAGACCGGGTGAGCGCGGCAGATGGGAACGCGCAATCGGCTCCCGCGTATCCGGATACGATGCGAGAGTGGCTGCGCGGAACGAGTGGCGACGTGAGTATTGACTTTGCGCCTCATACCATGCCTCATACCAGGACGGCATTGGAGCACAAAAGGGGGTGCAGCAGGGCCGGAAGGGACGGGTGCGGGCTCCTCGCAATTGGGCAAATCATGTTGCATTGGGCTGCATCCGGACACATCGGGCGGGGGCAGCGGCGGCGGTTCCGCCGGGGCCGGGGTTTCGGAAGCTACTGATTCGGCGGGTGCTTCCTCAGCTTCGGCGGGCGCTTCGGCAGGCTCATCCCTTTCGATGTTGTAGAGGCCGGGAAGGCTGTTGTAGTCCTGCTCGA
>DATKFU010000288.1:0-29444 GCA_035511215.1 Bryobacteraceae bacterium
GGGACTCGAAATTCGGGAGAAAGCCTTCGGACCGGAGAGCCTGGAGGCGGCTGCCAGTTTGAATGGTCTGACCGGGATCTACCTGCGAACGGACCGCAAGGGCGAAGCCGAAACGGCCGCCCGGCGCGTGCTGGCCATCCACGAGAAGATGTTTGGCCCCGACGACGCCAAGGTGGTTCCGGCTCTGGGCAACCTGGCGGAAGCGTTCGCCCGCCAGGGACGCGCGGAGGCAGCCCAGTCCGTATGGCGGCGCGCGCTGGCCATTGGCGAGAAATCGTTGGGTCCCGGGAGCAGCCTATTGCTGCCCGTGCTGAAATCGCTGGCGTTGGTGGCGCGCGATCGGGGGCACTATACGGAAGCCGAAGGGCTGCTGCAGCGTATGATCGCCATCGCGGAGAAGAACGCAGGCCCGCAGGAGTTGGTGCTGGCGTCTACGTTGAACCTGTTGGGCGACACGTATCGCGACGATGGCCGCTTCGCCGCGGCCGAGCCCTACTACCAGCGCAGCCTAGCGATTTGGGACCGGCGGCTCGGGGAAACGCATCCCGCTGTGGCGGCGGAATGTAACCGCCTGGCAGTGCTTTATCAGAAACTCCGGCGCATGGATGACGCCGAGTCTTTCTATCGGCGGGCACTGGCGATTCTGGAAATACACGACGGCCCCGATCACCCGGACGTGGCCACAACCTTGCTCAACTACGCCGGGCTGCTGCGCCAGGTGAAACGCAAGGGTGAAGCGCAGCGCCTGGAAGAACGCGCCAGAGCCATTCTGGCCAGCCGCACGCCGCCGCCGGACGGGGATGCTACCGGGCCTATCAGCAGCATCCGCTAGGGCGTGATAATATATGTCGTATGCGACGCGTCGTATACGACTATATGGCATGGAGCTGGTGTGCAGTCGGAATCGTCTGGCTGATCGCCGCCCTGGCGACCAAGCGAACCGCGCGCCACGAGGCCGTCGGCTCCCGCGTGCTGCACATCGTCATCATGGCGGCGGCGATTGTTCTGTTCGTTTCCTCGCTGCCCTTCGGCGCCAGGCTGCCGATGGGTCCGCTCGCCTGGCGATTCGTACCGGACTCGCCTGCGATCGCATGGACGGGCCTGGCCCTCACCGTGGCGGGCTGCGCGTTCGCCATATGGGCGCGCCTGCTGCTGGGCGGCAACTGGAGCAGCAGCGTGACCGTCAAGCAGGACCACCAGCTCATTCGGCGGGGACCCTATACCATCGTCCGCCATCCGATCTACTCCGGATTCCTGCTGGGGATGCTCGGCACTGCGCTGGCGCTGGGCCAATGGCGCGGCATCGCCGGACTGGCGCTGGCAGGCATCGGGTGGCGCATGAAATCGCGCGTGGAGGAGGCCTTTATGGTTGGGCAGTTCGGCGCCGCGTATATCGAATACCAGCGCCAGGTGAAGGCGCTCATCCCATTCGTTCTGTAAGACCATGGCCAAAGAAACGAAGTTGACCGGCATGGCGCAGGAGATCGAGGGCCACATGCGCGCCATCCGCCAGATCTTGCGCCGGCCCGTGGAAGCCGAGTTTGCGCGCGGCAACCTGACCGGCCCGCAGCGCAGCGTGATGCAAGCCCTGTTTCAAGCCGGCGGCCTTAGCCTGAAGGAACTCAGCCGCTCAGTGGGACTGGCGCACAGCACGGTCTCCGGCATTGTGGACCGCCTGCAGAAGCGCGGTATGGCGGAACGCCGGACCAACCCGGCCGACGGACGCGCCAGCACGATAGTGGTTACCGGGATGGTGCGGGACTACATGCGCGATATGTATCCGGCCATCGCTCTACATCCGGTGACGGCAGCGTTGCGCCGCGCCAAACCGGCGGAGCGCACGGCCATCGTCGAAGGCCTGCGCACGTTGCGCCGTGTAGTCGAAGCCACGGCCCGCCGGTGAAATTGTTATACTCGGGCTTCGACTTTATCTTATGGCGAATCCGAAATATGCGGTCTCCGACAGGCCGGTTCCGGTCTCCGAACTGGTCTCGACTCTCAGCGATGGGACCAAGGTGAAGCGCCGCGTCCCGCGCATGCGCGCTTGCAACGAGAAGGACGCGAAAGGGAAGCTTTGCGCGGGTCATCTGAAGCGGTGGTATTTTTTCGGTGATGAAGTGAAGGGGAAATTCGGCGCGGACGCCGAGGTGTATCGCTGCGAACATTGTAAGACGCTGTATCTGCCGAATGCCGAAGAAGTGCCCCGCACCGGCACCTTATCCTTTTAGCGGGATAGATGCGATGTGCGCGGGCCGGCCGGTTCGGTTAACGGCCTGAAGCACGTACCCTTGCTCGAACGCGGCAGGCCACCAACACCGATGGCCTGCCCCATGGCTTAATCCGCTGGCCCGGAAGATTAATTTCTATTAATGGATGCGCCAGAGCGGCTGGGTCGGATGTAGCATTTTGGCACCGGAAGCCGGAAGATATCACTATTTGAACAGGAAAGGCAGTTTTGCTAATGCGCTCTGATATTGTCCCCGGGGCTACCCTACCCGACTATGAGCTTTCCGACCATACCGCGAAACATCGGAGACTCTCCGAATTGCAAGGACAGCATCCCATGGTTCTGGTCGTCAGCCGCGGAGGTTACTGCCCCAAGGACCGCCGGCAGGCTGAAGGGCTTGTTGAACTCCATCGTGAAATCGAGGTCGGCTATTGCCGGCTTGTCACGATTAGCACAGACAACATCACTGAGACCAATGAATATCGCAGCGGAGTCGGTGCCCACTGGCCTTTCCTCTCCGACGCGGGGCGCATGGTCCAAAAAGATCTCGACATTGCCGAGTACACCGACCCTGCGCACAATCCCATGATCCCTCACGTATTTGTCCTCGAGCCCGATCTTGTCATTTATAAGATTTACAACGGCTACTGGTTCTTCGGCCGCCCCACGCTGGAGGATCTCCGCCAGGATCTGCGCGCCGTGACCAGGAAATGCCGTCCGGACTGGGACATCACAACGCCTGAACTCAAGGCAGCTTGGCAGCAAGGCCGCAAACAACTCTTCTACCCTTACGGCAAGACCTACGCCCAAACTCTTGGTGAACAGGACTAGGCGACGGATGGAGAGATCGAATTAGAGAGAACGATGAGGTGCAACGAAAATGTCGGAACCAATCAACAATAGCCGCCGACGCCTCTTGGGCGCTATGGCCATGTCCGTGGCTGCCGCCGAGCTTGGGGCTATCGGCACCGCGAAAGCGCAATCCGGCACGAACGCACGATCGTTCGGCCCACTGAAGCAGATCGATGCCGGGCTTCTGAACATTGGATACGCCGAGGCCGGACCGGTCACCGGCCCCGCGGTCATTCTTCTGCATGGCTGGCCGTACGACATTCACGCCTATGTAGATGTCGCCCCGTTGCTCGCGTCAGCCGGCTACAGGGTGATCGTCCCCTATCTGCGCGGGCACGGCACGACGCGCTTTCTCTCGAGTGAGACCTTCCGGAATGGCCAGCAGTCGGTGGTGGCTCTCGACACCATCGCTTTGATGGATGCGCTCAAGATCCAGAAGGCAATCCTCGCCGGCTATGATTGGGGCGGGCGCAGTGCGGATATCATGGCGGTGCTTTGGCCTGAACGCTGCAAGGCGCTCGTGTCGGTGAGTGGGTATTTGATTCCGAGCGCTGAAGTGAATAAGACGCCCTTGCCCCCAAAGACTGAACTGCAATGGTGGTACCAATTCTATTTCGCGACGGAAAGGGGCCGTTTAGGCTACGAGAAATACCGCCGTGATTTTAACAAGCTCATTTGGCAGATCGCTTCGCCCAAATGGAACTTCGATGACGCCACCTTCGACCGCAGCGCAGCGGCCTTCGATAACCCGGATCACGTCAGCATCGTGATCCACAACTACCGGTGGCGTATCGGCCTGGCTGAAGGCGAGGCGAAATATGACAACTTCGAAAAGCGGCTCGCCGAATTTCCGGTGATTACGGTGCCTACCATTACGCTGGAAGGCGATGCCAATGGCGCACCACACACCGACGGTAGTGCGTATGCCAAGAAATTCTCGGGCAAATATGCGCACCGAATCGTTAATGGCGGAATCGGGCACAATCTGCCTCAAGAGGCTCCGCAAGCTTTTGCGCAGGCTGTGATCGACGTCGATGGTTACTGAGTCGTCTGCGGCTTCGAGTCCGGTTATGAAAAATCTTGTCTTTTGGTCTGGAGCCGCGGCTCTCATATGCGGGGTCGCCGCGATTGCATCGGGAGCGGGAGACGAAGGACGAATGCCTGATTTGGAGGGCGCGGTAACATGGCTCAATTCCGCTCCCTTGAGCAGTAAGTCGCTACGCGGGAAGGTAGTGCTGGTCAACTTCTGGACGTACTCGTGCATCAACAGCCTGCGAGAGCTGCCGTACATGAAAGCCTGGGCTGCAAAATACAAGGATGCCGGCCTGGTGGTTCTCGGCGTGCATGCGCCGGAGTTTGGTTTCGAGAAAGATCCGGCCAACGTGAAGACTGCGGTGTTCGACTTGAAGGTCGCGTACCCCATCCCGATCGACAGCAACCATTCGATCTGGCAGGCCTTCCACAACGAATACTGGCCTGCAGACTACCTAGTCGACGCAAAGGGACGAATTCGATACCACCATTTCGGCGAGGGCGAGTATATCAAGTCCGAGCACGTTATCGAGGCACTTCTGCGAGAAAATGGGGTCACCGGTCTGGACGAGAGCACGGTACGTATAACGGCTGACGGGGCCGAGGCGCCACCGAGCGAAGATGTGCGATCGCCCGAAACCTACGCCGGCTACGCTCGCACCGAGAACTTCGCCTCGCCGGAGCGGATGGCGCGAGACGCACACATGACCTACAGCCCACCGGCGCGGCCCGCATTAAATCAGTGGGGACTCGGCGGATCGTGGAAGGCCGGCGCCGAGAGTGACACACTGGAATCGGCGCCCGGCAAGATTGTGTTCCGGTTCCATGCGCGCGACCTCCATATGGTCTTAGGCCCGTTGAAGAACGGGGCACCCGTTCACTTCAAGGTGAAACTGAATGGCAACGCGCCCGGCGACGATCGTGGATCCGATTCCGGCGCCGATGGCACAGGCGAGGTGCGACTACCGCGGATGTATCAGCTCATCCGGCAGAAGGGGCCGATCGAAGATGCGACCTTTGTGATTGAATTCCTCGATCCCGGCGTCGAGGTCTTTTCGTTCACGTTTGGCTAGCCCGTCATTCTGCCCTAAAGCCTGCCCGATTAAAATAACTGTCCATTTCCCGCCTAACCAAACAGAAACTCCATCGTTCTATAATCAGAGCGTCTATGGGAACTGGGAAACCGAAGGCCGACCTTTTGCCTGGCACGCTGGACATGCTCGTGCTCCAGACATTGATGCGGGGCCATTTGCATGGGTATGCGATCGCGCAACTGATTCAGCAATTGTCCGACGATCTGCTGCGTGTCGAAGAAGGCTCTCTTTACCCGGCTCTGCAGCGGCTTGAGCTGAACGGCTGGATCGAGGGCGAGTGGGGCCTCTCGGCCAACAACCGGCGCGCTCGTTTCTATAAACTGACTTCCGACGGCCGCAAGCACCTCGCTGGGGAGTCGGCCCGCTACCGCCAGGTCACCGGCGCGGTGGCCCGCATCATGGGGTTTGCTTAATCAAACGGAGAAATGCATGCGAGCGGGTTCACGTTGGAAGCGTTTTCGACGGCGCTTACGGTATTGGCTGGGCCACAGTGAAAGACAGCGCCTGCTGTGGGAAGAGATGCAATTCCATATCGAGTCCATGACTCAGGAGTTGGGCGCGCAGGGCATGTCCGAGCCGGACGCGCGTGCTGCGGCTCGCAGAAAGTTTGGCAATATGACACAAAAATCGGAAGAGGCGCGCTCCACCTGGATCACGCGCTGGATGGGCGATTTCGCGCAGGATTTACGCTACTCGTTTCGCGGCATGCGGCGCGACGCCGGGTTCACCGCGTTTACCATTCTGATTGCCGGCCTCGGCATCGGCGCCAGTTCCACGGTCTTCAGTGTGGTCAACGCGCTGCTACTACGCCCGCTCCCATTTCGCGATCCAGGACGGCTAGTATGGATTTCCAACGGCGACGACTGGACCACCACCCAAACCGAACATTATGCGGACCTCCGCGATTTGAACCGGTCGTTCTCCGATCTGGCGGGTTGGTCGGGGTTCTACCGCGCGGGCGATCAGCAACTGACGGGCGCCGGCGAGTCCGAGCGAATTACCAGCGTTCCGGTAACCGGCAACCTCTTCGCGCTGCTTGGTGTGGCGCCTGCAATGGGAAGATCGTTCACCGCCGAGGAGTGCCAGGGAAAATATTACGCTCCTCCGGCCATGCTCCTGAGCTACAGCTTTTGGCGAAGGCGGTTCGATTCAGACCCCAACGTCGTGGGCCGAAAGCTGACTTTGAACAACGGGCCGGTGACCGTGGTGGGCGTGCTGCCCGCGTCCTTCGATTTCGCCAGCGTCTTTGCTCCTGCCACGCCGGTAGATATCTTTATTCCCTGGCCGCTGAATGACAAAAGGAAGCCCACGGGAAACACGTTGAAGGTCGTCGGAAGACTGAAGCTTGGCGTGACTGTGCAGAGCGCGCAGGCTGAGTTAGCCATGTTGGGTAAACAGCTAACGAGCCAGTATCCGGATCGGAACCCGATCGTTCCGTGGCTGGTCCCACTGGCGCAACATGTCAGCCGACCAGTCGGTCCGGCCCTGTTCGTGCTAGCCTGCGCCGTTGGTGTAGTGATGTTGATTGTATGCGCGAATCTTTCGAATCTGCAATTGGCGCGGTTAGGCGCCCGGCAACAGGAAATGGCGATGCGGGCGGCGTTAGGGGCGGGCCGCTCGCGGCTGCTGCGGCAGATGCTCACGGAGAGCGTGGCGCTCTCGTGTTGCGGTGCGGTGCTGGGACTGGTCCTCGCAGTGGCCGGGACGCGCGAACTGGCGCACGTCCATGCATTCAACCTTCCTTTGCTCCAAAGCGTTCGGATCGATGGGAGCGCGCTCCTTTTCACCTTGCTGGCGGCGGTCGCTTCCGGCGTACTCTTTGGCCTGCTGCCGGCGCTATGGGTGGCGATGCTGTCTCTTCGCGAAGGCATGCAAGATGCCAGCCGCGGTTCGAGCGGCGGCAAGCGACATGCCTGGGTCCGAGACGGGCTGGTGGTATCCGAACTGGCCTTCGCCTGCATCCTGCTGGTCGGCGCGGGGCTGCTGATTCGAAGCTTTCTCCGCGTCCTCGACGTGAATCTGGGATTCCAACCGGAGCGAGCGGCCGCGCTGAGGATTGACCCGAGTTTCCGGATCTCCGGTTTCCCGCAGCAGAACGCTTTTATCGACGATGTGCTGAATCGCGCCCGCTCTGTCCCTGGCATTGTGGCGGCAGGGATTACCGACGTCCTGCCGTTGCGCGACGACCGGTCGTGGCAAGTCTCTGCTGTAGGACAAGTTTACGGGAAGGGCCACCCGCCGCCAGAGCCGTTCATTCGCGTGGTGAGCGACGGGTATTTCGCGGCGGCAGGAATTCCGTTGCGGTTGGGTAGAGAATTTACGGAGAGGGATCGCGCATCGAGCGAGCCCGTCGCGGTGATCAATGAGACGCTGGCCCGGACACTCTGGCCGGACCAGAACCCAGTGGGCCAGAGGGTCGCGACGGATGGGGGACGGAGGGTCGTCGGCGTAGTCGCCGACGTCCGTCACGAAGCTCTGGAAAAGGCGGGCGGGCCGGAAATGTATCTGCCGATGCGGCAAACCGGGGACTACGCGGCCATGCAACTGGTCGTGCGAACCGCGCTTCCACCGGACAATCTGGCGGCAGGGATTCGAACGGCGCTGCGGCCGATCGACCCGAATCTGCCGGTCCGCGAGTTTGTGACGTTTCAGGATCTGGTCGACAAGGCGGTTTCACCGCGGCGGTTCCTGGTGCTGTTGCTGGCCGGATTCGCGGCTTTCGCCTTGATACTCGCTTCGCTCGGGATCTACGCCGTGATTTCGTTTTCAGTAAGTCAACGAGTGCAGGAAATTGGAATTCGGATGGCGCTGGGAGCGTCCGCCACCGACCTGCAACGCGGCATCGTGCTCCGGACGCTTGGATTGGCCGCTGTAGGTCTCGGGTTGGGAATGGCGGGGTCGCGAGTTTTGTCGAGCGCGCTGGGCAGCCTGTTGTTTGGGATAACGACCGGCGACCCGGTGACATTTATCGAGGTGGGAACGCTGCTGATCGCGGTGGCGGCGATCGCCGGGTATATTCCCGCCTGGAAAGCATCCAGGATCGATCCGATGGTTGCGTTGCGGTCGAATTAACCCACGACCTTGGCAGCCTCGTCGAGTCACTCAACGAGCCGGAATATTTGCGGCCTGTTTTCAACACTTTGGGACAAATGGCTCCATTGTACTGTAGGCTCCGGGCTTATCGTTAAGGCGAAAGAGAGAGTTTCGGTCCACCTGTTCTCTGCCG
The DNA here is from genome assembly GCA_035511215.1 of Bryobacteraceae bacterium. Classification (GTDB taxonomy): domain Bacteria; phylum Acidobacteriota; class Terriglobia; order Bryobacterales; family Bryobacteraceae; genus Bog-159. Next base: position 8,432 of record DATKFU010000288.1, read on the forward strand.
TGAAGACCAAACATCCAGCCTAGAAAATCCTCGCGCTTCCTTTGTGGAGCGTCACTGCCTCAATCGCCGGACTCTCTCTTTCTTACACCAGTCTTACCAACCTACACCAGCAGTTTCCAGGGCGCCCGGTAATCCCTCGCCAGGAAACCGCGCGCGGCCTCCTGCGCCACGGTCGATTCGCGCTCGTCCCAGTCCAGGCGCATCCGGCTGCGCAGCGCCACGTTGCCTAACAGGCACGTGGAGGTCGAGCGGAAACACTTCTCGATGTCACTGGCCGGCCGCTGGCGGGTTCGCACGCATTCCAGGAAGTTAGCCCAGTGGTTCAAGTTGCCGCTCGAACTGGACTTCACTTCTTCGTGCCGGCCGCCCTTGCCCTCCGGTATCACGCGGTATCCTTCGCGGTCCACGTAAAGAGTTGCCTCGCTGCCACAGAACAGAATGCCACCGCCTTTGTTGAACATGGATTGACCGTTGGCGTTACGGTTCTCGTAAGTTGCGATGAAGCCCGGATACTCGTAGGTTACCTGCAGGGTATCGGGCGTCTCCCGGTTATCGGTGAACCACAGCTTGCCGCCGATGCTGGCGACGGAGCGCGGCATGGCTTCGTCGAACGCCATCTGCACGATGTCCAGCCAATGCACGCCCCAGTCTGTCATCATGCCGCCGGCGTAGTCCCAAAACCAGCGGAAAAACGAAAACTCTTTGGGGTCCACGCCGAAGCGGTTGGGGTTGAAGGGCCGCTTGGGCGCGGGGCCCAGCCACATATCCCAATCGAGCGACGGCGGCGGATCGCTATCCGGCGGATTGCCGATACCTTCCGCGGGCGAGTTGCCATAGTTCCATGTGCGCACAAAAGTGACCTTGCCCAATTCGCCGCGCCGCACGATGTCGCAGGCCTGCTGGAAGTGCACCGCCGAACGCTGCATGGTTCCGGCCTGCACGACACGGTTGTACTTGCGCGCGGCTTCGACCATCTTCCGGCCTTCTTCGACCACCACGCAAACGGGCTTTTCCACGTACACATCTTTGCCCGCTTTGCATGCCTCCACGGTCATGTAGGCGTGCCAGTGATCGGGCGTCGAGATATTCACGATATCGATGGACTTGTCCGCCAGAATCTCGCGAAAATCGCGGACCGCGCGCGGACTGTGCCCTTTCGCGCCGGCCTTGGCCATGGCGTCGTCCAGATTCGGTTGGTAGACGTCGCAGACGGCCACCACCTGCAGATTGGGCTGCCGCATGGCGTAACCCAGATTGCTCGTACCCATGCGCCCCATGCCGATGAACGCAGCGGCCACTCGATCGTTGGCGCCCCTGACGTTGCCGGTGAACAGGGAAGTGGTCAGCGCCACCCCCGCGGATTTGAGAAATTGCCTGCGGCCTGCGTTGGGATCTTCCATGCGCTGAATTCTACCACCCCGCAGAGGCCCAGCACTGTGGAGCTTTTCTACAAAACAGGCACGACGCAATGTTTTTCGAATTTATTTAAAAAAGTACTGGACAAAAAGATCTGAAAGAGTTACATTAGACCCATACAGACAGCATCCCTGGCGGCGAGTCCCCTCCCGCCGCCAACCCTCTGAGTGCAAAGGCCCCGGATACCCAGCCGGGGCCTTCAAATTTTAGCCCCCGAGAAAATTCCCCAGATAGCTCCTAAAAAGTACTGGACAAACAGATCTTAAAATGATACATTGTAGTCAATACAGACAGCATCCCTGGCGGCGAGTCCCCTCCCGCCGCCAACCCTCTGAGTGCAAGGCCCCGGTTACCCAGCCGGGGCCTTTATTTTTGGGCATCGCATTCTCGAGTCGCACCCTTGGGTTGCGCAGGACGCGGACGTGAAGTGCCCTGCAACGGGCATCTCAGGCGTGACCGCGGGCCAGTGCTAGGGCCTGTGGCAAGCCTTCAGCGCGCACGCTGCCCACGCGCTGCGCTTGATGACTGCTTCCATTAGGGAATCTACATGAGCCAACGACTTCGCCGACCAGGCTGAATCTGGATGGAGCCACTCAGGGACGTGCGATGGGCGTGCGCCTTTTTTGCACAGACTGCCATAACAGCGACGACAATCGCGAGTTCGGCGGACCCGGTCCGAACGGTCCGCACGGTTCCAGATTCACCCACATTCCGGAGCGGCGCTATGAGTCGAGCCAGGCGCCTCGTCCCGGCGGGTCGGTGGTGAATACGTTTCCGAATCCGGACCTGAGCGCGGCCGGCCCTTACCCGCTTTGCGGCAAGTGTCACGATTTGAAACTGGTGGTCGCCAATACCAGCTTCACGCAGCACGCGAAGCACATCAATGCGGGTTTCTCCGGCGCGGTGTGCCACACCGCGCACGGCATGGGAAGCTTCTCGCCGGCGATTTCCGGCGAGCGCCTGGTCAACTTCGATGCAAATGTGGTGGCTCCCAATGGCAATTCTCCGGTCTCGTACAGTTGCGCGGCGAATACTTGCAACTTGACCTGCCATCGGCAGCCTCACCCTGTAAAACCGTCCGCGGCCACCGCATCTCCGGCGCGGGCCGGCAAGGTGGGTCACCGGTAGGGAGCGGCCGCAGGGCCTCTGTGTTATAAAGCTTCTGTATGAGCCTTATCCCGCTTTTTCTTCCGCTGCTGCTTCCGCTGTTGCTGCCGGTATTGTCTTTCGGCGCCGACGCGCGCGCCGTCACGCCGGCATCCGGTCCGGCGCCGGTGGGTCCTTATTCTCCGGGAGTCGCGGTTGGAGAATACCTATATATCTCCGGCCAAGGCGCCCGCAAGGCCGACGGGTCGATGCCGGAGACGTTTGCGGAACAGGTAAAGCAAATGCTCGAAAACGTGCGCGCGGTGGTGGAGGCCGGCGGGCTGACCATGGAACATATCGTCTACGCGCAGGTCTACCTGGAAGACATGCAGAAATTCGAGCAGATGAACGCCATTTACGCCCAATACTTCCCGAAAGCGCCGCCCGCGCGGGCGACTCTCGGCGTGGCAAAGCTGCCCGGCACGCCCGTCGAGATGAACGCCGTGGCCGTGCGGGATTTGGCGGTCAGGAAGCCGGTCCTGGTGCCGGGCTACGATCCGCGCGAGCCAGTGTCGCCAGGCGTGATGACCGGCGACCGGCTTTTCGTCTCCGCCATGCGCGGGCGCGACCTGCACACGGGAGCCGTCCCGCCGGACGCCGCTGCACAGGTGGATGCCGCGCTCGACGGCATGAAGGCGGTGCTCGTGGCGGCAGGTCTTAGCTTGAGCCACATGGTGTTCGTCAATCCGTACCTGACAACGCAGATCCCGGCGCGGGTGATGAACAAACTGTATGCCAGCCGGTTCGAGTTCGGGAATACTCCGGCGCGGGCGACTATCGAAGTCTCGAGCCTGCCCGACGGCGCCCAGATCGAGTACACCGGAGTGGCCGTAAGAGATCTGAGCCAGCGGCGCGCCGTGCGTCCCAAAAACATGCCGCCCAGCCCGACCGCCAGCCCGTGCGTCTTTGCAGGTGACACGTTGTATTGCTCCGCGAAGAGCGCATTCATTCCGGGTCCTAACGCAGGCGTTTACGCGGCAACCGTGGAGCACCAGGTGCGCCAGTCGATGCGCAACTTGCTCGACAACCTGGAAGAGGCGGACATGGGTTTGGGCGATGTGGTAGCGGCCAATGTCTACCTGGACGATATTTCCGACTTTCAGGCGATGAATAAGATTTACGCCAAGTATCTCAAAGCGCCCTACCCGGCACGGACCACCGTTCAGCAAGTGGCTCCGGTGGAGCGGAAGGCGGATGACGAAGGCGCGTATCCGGACCTGGAGCAGATTTCGCTGATTGCGGTGAGGAAGGCGTCCCGCTAAGCCGGGTAGCGGCAAGCTGAGAGCGAGCGCCGCGTAAAATCTCACGCAGACGTTGTCCTACGATCAGATCCTCTCCGGGCTGCAAATCGTCAGGGAGACGATCTCCAACAGTCGCGGCACCATCGGACCGAGGCCTCTAGCGGCGGGTAGTGCCGAGGTTGTCGGAGCGTCCGGCTGCGAGGCGGGACCACTGGGCGGTGGGACGTCCATCGGTCCGGGTAGCTTGCTCACCTTTAAACCGTTGTGGCCAGCCGGCCGGCGAATCCTCCCACATCTCCTGCCGCCCGTAGACGGTCAAGTCGAGCAGCCGATAGCTGTTATCCATCGCCTCAACGCCCCGCGCCGTAGTCCAGTAAGTCTCGAAGACCTGGGTTCCTTGCCGCAGGTAGCAAACGATGTGCATCCTGCCCGCTCGCCGTCCAACCAAGAGGGTGTCGAGCGAGTGCTGGGCTGAGTACCAGGGCATCTCCCAGCCCATGAAATCGCGGTACCGCGCGCTCTCTTCATACGGGCCTTGGCAAAACGTGCCGTAGGTGACGTCGCGAGACTGAATATAGGACAGCTCGCGCACCTGCGATGTAACCCAGGTGCACCCCTCGCACTGCTCCGGCGCAGGATGTCCGCTGTGCCACATGAAGTAGTAGGCGATGAGCATCCGGCGTCCCTCAAACACATCCGATAGTGTCACCGCCCCACGTTCGCCAATGAGCGGAGTGCCGCCATCCACCTCGACCATGGGGAGCCGCCGGCTGGTGCCTGCAATGGCGTCGCCTTCTGTTGTGTGAGCCTTCTCTCGAACCCGCAATGCGTCCAGGTCGGCGTTGAAGGTGTTCCGATCGACTACCTTCGGGCTTCCAAGTCTATCTCTCATGAAGTCTGTCATCGTTCTCTCCGTTAGCGCCAGGGCGCAGTTTTCATTTTCTGAGGCGGCGCTCGACCTCACTGTCTTGTCAGTCACATGCTTCGTCGTCGTCGTTCCTTTCCGCGCGGTGATGAGATCACAGTCCGCCAGGATCTGCTCCTGCCTACGCACGGCGGACCCCGCGGAAGCACTCGCGCAGTTCCTGCGGGGAAAGAGCCGGCGGCTGGAAGGTGGCGAAGCGGCCGCCCTTTTCTTAGCTCGCTTTCGCCTCTGCGGCGCGCTTTCGGGCGGCTTCTTGAGGGTCGGTTATTATGTCGACCCACTTCGGGTCCGGCGAGGCCTGGGCGTTGTAGTTGTCGTGCCAATTCCACCACTTGTACGGCGGGGTCTGGGGGTACCCCCCTGGCGAGTCCTCCCAAGTCTCCTGACGGCCCAGCGGCGTGATATCGAGGTAGCCCCAGGTGGTCCCCATCGCCTCGTCGCCGCGGCCGTTGATGAAGTATGTGCGGAACATCCGCTCGCCGTCGCGGAAGAACACGTTGTGGCCGTGCCATTCATCGACGCCGAAGTCCGCGTCGAAGCCGTCGGTGATGGTGTACCAGGGTATCTCCCAGCCCATCCGCGCCTTCAGGCGCGCGATGTCCGCCTGCGGCGCGCGCGAGGCGTAGGCGAGAGTGGTGTCGCGGGCGTTCAGATGCGCCTGGTGAGCAACCTGATCGGCGCCCAGGGAGCAGCCGCGGCACGCGTGCTCGGGCCAGCCGAACACCCCGGGCTCGAAGAAGGCGCGATAGACGATCAACTGACGGCGGCCCTCGAACAAATCGAGCAGGCTTACCTTGCCGTTGGGTCCGTCGAACTCGTACTTCTTCTCCACAGCCAGCCAAGGCATCCGCCGGCGTGCGGCGGCGAGCGCGTCACGGGAGCGGGTCAATGACTTCTCCTTCACGAGGAGCTGCTGGCGCGCAGCCTCCCACTCCTGCTGTGACACGATCGGGGGCGTGTTCATCGCGAGATGCCCTTTCCCGGGTTCCGTGTCTCTCTCTTTGCTTGTTGCCATCTTACTTCTCCTTTATTTCTTGGAACAGACCGATACAATCTGAACTTGCCGATGCACACCGCCAGAGTCTCTCCCGTAGATCCGGCTCCGGCGACCGTTACCGCTGTGCATGCGATGCATGCCAGGCACATATGTCCCTTCTCTGAACTTTCTGATTTCAGCGCCGCCCGTGAAACCGTATCGCGCAGTTTCATTTCGGGTCGGATTTGTCTTGTACACTATGCCCCGCCCGCGATGCCGCCTGCGGCTGTGGTCCCGTTAGGTTGCCCGCCAAGTCGCCGGTCACACCGGCTTGGGGATAGCCCCCATCGGCCAAGCCCGAGGTTGTGCAGCGACGTCTCATTTTCTGCCGCATCCACTTTGAACACCACACCCGCGCCTGCCCCTCCGCCAAACTCGGTGGTTCCGTGGAAGTTCCCCGCCGCGGTGCGAATCACTCGCGTGGAGGTTCGCCTCCTTCGGCGGGCATGCGAAAGCGTGGATGACGATTTCTGTCGCAGCTTGCGCGCGTGCCGGTACCGTCGCGATGGCGGCCAGTGCGCCCAAAAGCAACGGTAGACCGGTAGATTCGAAGCGCGTTCTTTGTTGCGTGCCGCGAAAATAAAACCGCTTTGCGCAACCATAAATCTCCTCTCAAACGTCGCTTCCCTGGACTGCACTTCGCAGAGTAATTATACGCTCCGCTAGGGCCCGATGCAAAGCTAGCGCCGCTTCGGTTGCGCCGCTTCGCTTGCCTCGCGTCCGATTTTAATCGCCTGTCACATCTGCTTGTTGGGTGCGTCGCCGTCAACGGGCTTGCTAGTCAGTAGCTCTCGTGATGTATCTTCACCCGGAGCCTCCTTGGCGGTATGCTGTATCGCGCAGGCCGCGCTGACCTTCGCTCTACAAATCGGCCGCATTCGCCCGGGGATCTCGCGTGCGCGGTACATAAGCTGCGAAGGCTCCGTGAGAACCTGCAAACCATGTCTGCGTCGCCGCCCGCCGATTTGCGAGCCGGTCCCTTGCGCCCGGCTCGGTGGAAGCAACGGCTGAAAGCGGGCCGGTCGGGGTCACATGGTATTCGTCAATCCTATCTGACAAGGCTGACCCCAAGCAGGCGATCGGAATATCAGTGCGCCGGTGGAGCGCAAGGGGGACGAAGAGGGCGCGTATCCGGGCCCTGGAACAGATGTCGCCGATTGCGGTCAAGAAGGCGTCCCGCTGAGCCGGGTAGCGGCACGCTGAGAGCGAGCGCCGCGTAAAATCTCGCGCAGGCGTTGTCCCACGATCAGATCCTCGCCGGGCTGCAGCGTCATGGAGACGATCTCCAACCGGTCGCGGCTTTTGGGCGCTTTGGGATCCTCGTAGCCTTCGCGCACCGCCGGCACCAGGCTGGGATTGTTGGAGGTCAGCACCTCAATCCGCGGCTCGCCGGCCCGCAGTTTCTTATCGCAGTCCGCAACCGTGAAAGCCCAGGCCTCTTCATCCCAACTCACCTCCAGGGTCGGATAGCGGTTGCCGTCTTCGGGAATCCGGATTTCCGTTTTGACGCCGGGAACAGTATCGACCAGCTTCCGGATGCGCACGGCCCGCTCGTTCCATTGGCGGTTCAGCGCGGCCAGGTCCATCTTCGTCCAGGCCTCCACGGCGGCCAGACAGCCCATAATCTCCTCTTTGCCGACCTTCATCGCGCGGCATACCGCGCCTTCCCAGGGGCTGGTGTTGAGCATGGCTGCTTCGACCAGATCTTGGCGCCCCAGCAGGAGGCCGGAGCACTGTGGCGCGCACAGGCCCTTGCCGCCGCTGAAGCAGTAAAGATCGACGCCCATTTTGGCGTAGAGCTTCAGATTGTCGAGCGGGGGAATGCCCGCGGCATCGTCCAGCAGCAGCGGCGTCCTGGTCTGTTTGGCGATGGCGATGACCCTCTCCAGAGTGCCGCCCAGCGAGGTGGTATAGATCATCGCGGTGTTTTCGCCGATCGCGGCGCGAACATCGCTTTCTTCGCGCGCCAGGACCAGCTTTCCTCCCGCCAGACGAATGGCGCTATCGAACGCGCTGCGGCCGCCATGCATCACCACCTCGTGCTTCAGGCCGGTGGTATCGGGGAGCTGCCAGATCCTGGCCGGGTCGCTGCCGGCGATGCACGCTGCCGTGGCGGCGGCCATGGCGCCGGCCGCGCCGGAGGTGATCATGCCGGCCTCCGCGCCGGACAGTTCGGCGAGGCGCCGGCTCACGGCGTGCTGCAGCTCGATGATATCGACGAAGTGCAGGGAGGCGGCTTGTTTGGCGGCGCGAACTTCGGGCAGCTCCAGCGAGCCGCTCAGATACGTCCACGTACCGCGGCCATTGATGAACGGGCGCACGCCGATGCGCGCATAGATGTCGCCGTTGGTTGTTTTGGTCACGGCGCCAAGCGCTTTTTCGGCGGCATCCCGCGCGGCGAGATAGGCCAGCAGCGGCGCGGCGCCGGCCAGTTTCAGCAAATAGCGGCGGTCGAATGAGGTCATGAGTTGTATTTTCGCAGATCCCGGACTGCCCCCTTTGGACAAACTAATGAAGATCCGGCGGGCGCGGCGCGGAGGCCTGTCCGACGGGTGTGTCGTACCAGCGCAGGATATGATACGAGCTATCGGAGTTGCCCCCCAGAAACGCCACCTGTGCGCCGACGGTGCGGCGCAGGTCCGACAATTGGCCGTTCACCAGGCGCAGTCTGGCCGTGGAGCGCAGAGTGAAAATGCTCAATCCGCCGACCCGCAGGCGCGCGAAGCCCGGGCCGGCGATTTCCGCGAAAGGCGCCAGATCGGTCTGCGTGAGAAAGGCATGCGCGCGGCGCTGCTGGACCAGGGCCGCTACGCCCTCCGGCGGGATACCTATGGCGGCCAGTACGGCGGGCGCCGCGGTGTTGACATCGAATTGACGCGTGGCGCCGAACACCGAAACACAGTCGGCCAGACCGGTGCGCAATGCGAGATGCTGCCCGGATCCCTCGGCCGCGGGCTGCCACGTGCCGTAGAAAAGATCCGGCGTGACGCCCACTACCGACAGAAGCTCTTCGATTTCCTGGAAGCGCGCATGCGCCGCACGATAGGGTGGGCGCCGGGACGCATAGAAGTCGTCAAAAGGGCTGGAGCCACCCGGCGGCGGGGCGCGCCAGTCCACGATGGCCGCGGTAATATCCTGTGCGCGGGCGGCGTCCACGCCCAGATTCACCAGCAGGTTGAACAGGTCGCCGGGCACGGCGGCGTTGATATCGAACTTGGCGTCTTCGGGGAGGACATCGACCACCGTTTGGCCTTCCGGAAAATCCAATACGAAGAAGGGCGCGGGTGGTTTGAAAACTGGATTATCGGGATGCGTGCGGCCCCAATCCATATAGAGGATCGCGCGGCGCAGACCGCCTATGGCGAGATCCTGGCTGCGCAATCCATCGACGGCGGTGGCGCTGCGCTCGGCCTCGCCGCGCACCGTGTCGGCAAGCGAAATGGCGATGGTGGCCAAGGCGGCGGACAGCCATAGGACGGCGAGCAGAGCGCTGCCTTGTGCAGCCGGCGTTGGGTTACTGGTCCGCATACGTCTCGTTCGGCAGACGGTTAATGGGGATCGCGGCGCTGACAGTCAGCGGGCGCAGGCGGGCGGGGTTGTCTTCCAAGGGCGCCATTTCCACGCGCAGGCCTATCGGCCAGCGCTGTATGACCCAATCCGGGCGCCAGTGCTCGATGCCGGGGAGCTTGGCCGGCTCCAGATACGAAAAGCGGCACCAGGCCAGCTTGTCGGCGAGCACGAACGATTGAGTGGAGATTTGAATCGGAGCGAATTGCGGCATCATCAGGCTCGATTCCGGATCGGGCGCCATGCCCATGCAGAATTGCCCTGCGCTGAGCGGGCCGGTATAAGGGATCTCATTCACCACCAGGCGCACTCCGCGGCCCTCGTCGCCGGGGATCACCTGCAGCTCGAGGATGCGCGGCGTGCCGCGCCAGGCCTCCTGCAGCGAATAGGTGGAAACCAGCCGCATCGACTGCGGCTTCCCCTCGAAGAAAGCAAATGGAATGGCTGGCGCGCCCATTCCGCCGGAGCAGACCGCCTGCACCGGCATGAAGCCTCCGAGCTGCTGTTCGAGCAGCCGTTGCGCTCCGGCTACGCGGCGGTTTTCCATCAGGCGGGAGTTGGTCTTGTGCAGACTGTCGAGCCCCATACGAATTGTCGCCAGCATGCCGACGGAGAGCATGCTGAACAGGGTGACTGCGACCACCACTTCGATCAGCGTGATTCCGGCTGTAGGCCGGCGAATCCTGGCCGCAGCAGCGTTGCCAGGAGGGTTAGGCGGCCATAGCCCACGCTCCAAGAATTCCTTCATTGCAGTTCCTCGATGCGGAGCATATGCGCGCGGTAGCCGCTCAGAGCGAAAGTGCGGCGCTCGCCGCCCGCCGTCCACCAAATCTCCAGCGAGATTCGCTCTAGCGCTTGTTGGCCGGGCGCCGGATTTGGCGGCATCTCGAAGCGTGACCGCTGGGCGCGCCAGCCGCCTTCGGCGCCCCCGGTGAGGGAAGGATCGAATGCGCCTTGGACCGGAGTGTCCAGCGGCAAACGCGGATCCAGGAGCAGCTCGTCCATCTTCGCGCGCGCCAGCAGCGCGGCTCGGTCGCGATTGGTGACGCGGGTGGCATTGCGCATGGAAGCGGTGATCTCGGACATCAGGCCGATCACCGCGATCCCCATGATCAACGTGGCCACCAGCATTTCGAGCAAGGTGAATCCCCGCGCTGGGCTTTTCGCTGGGCTTTTCTCTCTCATGGCGACTCCGGCTGCTCAATCTCAGTCACGCCCGTAATGGGATTCAACCGCACGATGCGCCGGGCTCCACGATGATTGGCGATTTCGATTCCGATGCGAGGCGGCACACCGCCCGGCTGTATCAGGAATCGGCGCGGCCCAGCGGTAGCCTCCGAAAGGGCCGGCCAGACCGCTTGCAATGCGATGCCCCTGGGCAGATCCAGCGTTTTCACGAAGGCCGCCTCGGGCGATCGCATGGTCAGGCTATTCTCCTGAATGTCGATGGACAACTCGATAGCCTGCTGCCGGCGCTCCGCGCGGTTGGCGGCGATGTTCATGAAAGCGGCCACCGATCGCGCCCCGGCCGCCAGGCGGATGCTTTCCAGGCCGGCGATGGTGCTGGGAACGGAGACGCTCACAATCAGGGCCACGATGGCCAGTACCACCATCATCTCCATCAGGGTGACGCCGCGGCAGTCGGTGGATCCGGAGGCAAAGGCGTGGGTCTGGACACCCGCCGCAGGCGTGGACGCCTGCCCCACCCGGCGCCTATTTCCAGTTGGCAATATCGGCATTCGTGCCCTCGCCGCCGGGCTGGCCGTCGGCGCCATAGCAAACGATGTCGGGCTCGTCCCCGTGTTCGCCCGGGTACTTGTAGACATACGGGTGTTTCCACGGGTCCAGAGGGATGTCCTTCTTCATATAGGGCCGTAGCGCTTCCAGTCCCTGCTCCTGCGCGGGAAAGACGCCGTTATCGGCATGATATTGCACCAGGGCGGCCTCGAAGCTTTCGATCTGCACGCGGGCCGCGGTAACCTTCGCTTTGTCGGCCTGCTTGAATAGATTAGGCCCTACCAGCACGGCGAAAAGCGCGATGATGATGACCACCACCATCATCTCGATCAGGGTAACGCCCGCCTGGGTCCGTTGTCGTCGATTGTGTGTCGTCATATGGCCACGTCGTTGATACTGGTGATCGCCACCAGGATACTCAGAATAAATCCGCCGACGATCACGCCCATTACCAGGATGACGATCGGCTCGAAGACCGCGGTGAAGCGTTTGATGGCCGCGCGCGTATCTTCATCATAGATGTCCGCCATGCGGGTGAACATCGAATCCAGTCTGCCGGTTTCTTCGCCGACCGTCAAGAGGTGGCCGACCAGCGGCGGAAACACACCCACCTTCGTGATGGGAGCGGCGATGCCTTCGCCGCGCTTGACGCCCTGCGAAACGGCTTCCAAGCCGCGCGCGATGTAGCGGTTGTTCAGGATGGCGCCGGAGATGCCGATGGCCTGCACCAGCGGCACGGTGTTGCCTATCAACGTGGCCATGGCGCGCGCGAAACGCGACGTTTCGGACTTGCGCAAGGCGTCGCCCAACAGGGGCAGCTTCAGCCGCCACGTATCCCAGCGCAGGCGCCCCGCAACCGTGCCTATGTAGAGGCGCGCGGAGATCCCGATAGTGGCCACGGCCAGGGCCGCCGCCCACCACCAGGTCTCCACGAAGTTGCTGGCCGCCAGCATCATTTGCGTGGGCAGAGGCATCTGCATGTGCGAATCCTCGAACAGCGCGGCGAATCGCGGCACCACGAAGGTGAGCAGGATGATGACCGAAGCCAGTCCCACCAGGCATAACAGCGCGGGATAGATCATGGCCGATACGATGTAATTGCGCAGTTCGTCGCGCGAGCGTTCGAACTCCGAGAGGCGCTCGAAGACCACTCCCAGCGCGCCGGATGCCTCGCCGGCTCGCACCATGTTGACGAAGAGGTCGGAAAAGTATTCGCCGTGGGTGGCCAAACTGTCGGCCAGCGGTTTGCCGCCCTTGAGCACGCGCAGCACATCGAGCACAATGGCGCGGAAGGAGGGCCTCTCGGTCAACTCGGCGGTGATCGCCAGCGCACGGTCCAGCGGGACGCCGGCATTCAGCAGAGTGGACATTTCCTGCGTGAAAAACAAAACGTCCCGCCGCCGGCCGGTGGCGAATGCCGGCAGCTTCAACTCGTAAGATTTCTTGGCCTCCGCGCCGACGTATACGGGGGTCAGGCCCTGGTTACGTAATTCGCGCGCCACGAATTTGTCGGTCTCGCCAGCGAGTCGCCCTGTGCGGACCTTGCCGTCGGAGGCTACCGCGCGAAAGAAGAAAGTAGTCATAGCAACCCCATCCACCACTCCCTACCCAGATTGGAGGGCGGGCAATCTTGCCCGCAGCCGGCTTTCAGCCGGCTCGATGCTGTGAGAGCTTCTCTACGGCCAACGCACCACAAAGATGTATGCGGCATTATGAACGGCGTCTGCCCCATTGGGACGTCGAGCAGCCCATATTCGTCACCTTTCGGTTGCACGACAGCCTTCCCCGCAGTCGGGTATTTCCGCCTGCGGCACTTATCTCCGCCGGCAAAGCCTTCGTGGCCGTCGACCGCCTTTTGGATGGGTGCACGACGGGCCCGTTGTATTTGCGGCGGCCGGAAATTGCAGAGATGATGGTGGCGGCACTGCAACACGGAGACCGGGAATTGCACAGGTATCGTCTGCACGCTTTCGCTGTGATGCCGAATCATGTTCATCTTCTGGCCACGCCGCACGTGCTTGCCGGCCAGTGGTTGGGCCCGCTGAAAGGATTCACTGCTCACCAAGCCAATCTGCTGCTCGGCACCCACGGACCATTTTGGCAAGAGGAGAGCTTTGACCGCCTGGTTCGAACCGATACGGAGTTCGATCGTATCCGGGCATACATAGAACAGAATCCGGTAAAAGCTGGGTTGGCTGGCAGTGCGGAAGAGTTTAGGTGGTCCAGTGCGTATCGGGCCAGAGCCGCCTGAAAGGCGGCTGCGGGCAGAATTGCCCGCCCTCCAGTCTATTCTATCCATCAGAACTCCTGGGTCACTCGCATGACCTCCGCCACCGTAGTCGATCCGCTGCGGATCTTGCGCCAGCCATCCTCGCGCAAATTACGCATGCCATAGCGGCGGGCAGCCTGGGTGAGCGCCGCGGCGTCCTCATTCTTCATAATGCGCTGGCGCAGTTCGTCGTTGAGCTCCATCATCTCGAAGATGCCCATGCGGCCGGTATATCCGGATCCGCTGCATTGCTCGCAACCGGCCCCGCGCCAGGTCTCCAGGCGCTCGCCTTCGGGCGAAATGGCGGTGCCCGCGGGAGCCTTGCAGTTCGTGCAGAGCAGCCGTACCAGCCGCTGTGCCAGCACCGCTACCAGCGACGAAGTGACCAGATAGTTCTCCACGCCCATATCGGTAAGGCGGGTGATGGCGCTGGGTGCATCGTTGGTGTGCAGAGTGGAAAAAACCAGGTGGCCGGTGAGCGCCGCGCGAATGGCGATATCCGCCGTTTCGCGGTCGCGAATTTCGCCGACCATGATCACGTCCGGGTCCTGCCGCACGATGTGCCGCAAGCCCGACGCGAACGTCAGTCCGATCTGCGGATTCACGTGGATCTGGTTGATGCCGTCCATCTGGTACTCGACCGGGTCTTCGATAGTGATAATTTTCTTGTCAGGAATATTAATGCGCTTGAGGGCCGAATAGAGCGTGGTGGACTTGCCGCTGCCGGTAGGCCCGGTAACCATGAAGATGCCGTGCGGCAGGGAAGTGAAATGTTCCATGCGGCCCAGCATGAAGTCGTCGAAGCCCAGCCGCCGCAAGTCGTAGAAGTCGCCGGCGGAGCGGTCGAGCAGGCGCATGACCACGCTCTCGCCGTAAAGGGTGGGCAGCGTCGAGACGCGCAAATCCACTTCGCGGCCCAGGATTTTGATCTTGATGCGGCCGTCCTGCGGCAGCCGGCGCTCGGCGATGTTAAGCTTGGCCATCAGCTTCAGCCGTGAGATGACGGCCGCCTTCAACTCGCGCGGCGGCGCCTCCTGGTTGAACAGCACACCGTCCACGCGGAAGCGCACGCGGAACTCTTTCTCGAACGGCTCGATGTGGATGTCACTGGCGCGGTGCTCGATAGCCTGGGCGATCATGGCATTGACCAGCCGGATGACGGGCGCTTCGCTGGCCATGTCCCGCAGGTGTTCGAGGTCTTCGTTGGCTTGGGCGGCGCCGATCTCCGCGTCGAAGGTGGGCTGGGCGCTCTCGCCGTAGTGCTTGTCGATGGCGTCCAGAACATCCTGTTCGGAGGCCAGGGCGGTCTCGATTTTCAGGCCGGTGAAGGCGCGCACTGCCGCGATGGTGTCGAAATCCAGCGGATCGGCCATGGCCAGCGTGAGCGTCGAATCCTGCACAGCCATAGGGACGAAGCGGCTCTGGCGCATGAAGCGCGCCGAAAGTCCTTCGAGTTCGGGCGCCGCGGGCGGCGGCGAATCCAGCGTGACCAGCGGCAGGCTGAGTTGTTCGGAGAGCGCCGCCAGTACGTCGCGCGCCGCGATGAAGCCCATGTCCACCAGAATCTTGCCCAGCTTGTCGCCGCGTTCTCTCTGCAGCTCCAGCGCGCGCTCCAGATCTTCTTGCTCGATCAACCGGCGGGCGATCAGCATTTCGCCAAGACGGAGGGTTCGCGGTTCCGGGTTCTGGGCGATGACTTCGGGGGCGCTGGCCAATTTAGAACTCCACCGTGCGGATAGCCGTTTCGCGCGTGGCGTTGCTCAACAGTTTCTGGCGCTCGGCCTGCATCACGATTTGCGAAGGAAGACCGCTGTAGTCCTCCCACGAATAGTGGAACAGCGTCACCGCCAGCACCACCTGTTCGCTGGGCGGCAGGTTCTCCAGCGCCGCCGCGGAGGCGATCAGCATCTGGCGCATCTGCTGTTTCAATACTGGCAGGCGCTGCACTTTGCGGTCGTGTATGCGGGCTTTTTCGATCTTCGTAAACGACTGATGAAACGGGCTGATGTTGGGGCTGACGATCAGGTTCAACTCGGTGCTGAAAACCGCGCCGTAGCCTTCCAGGTAGACACCGCGCGTCGTGCCCAGAAGATAGAAGGAATCCGGGGCAGGCCCTTCCAGGCGGCCGTCGAAGCTCTTCTCCACGCTGGCCAGCGCGGAGCGCGTGATGCGGGCGTGCGATGCCGGCGGCTCCTGTCCGGCGAAAAAGAATGCCAGCAGGATCGCCAGTCCGTTCATCGCGCGTCCCCGTTGGCGCCGCCGGCCTCAACGCTAGCCACCATCAAGGTGTCCCGGCGCTTCTTTTCCACGTCCAGGTATTCCTGGACGCGCCCAATCACGGCCTGAGTCTCCAGCTCATGGCGCTTTTCAGACGCGGTCAGCAGCTCTTGCGTCTGGCGGGCTTGGCGCGCCTCGCTCTCTGCCACGGCTTTCGCTACGGCATCGTTCACCCGCGTGGAAATCTCGGCTTCCATTGCAACACGGGTTACGGCCGGAACCTGCGCGGCGGATTGCGGAGCGGGACGGGTGAGCGAGAAGACCACCAAGGCGGCCGAAAGCATGGCGGCTGAGGCGAAGCCCAAGCGCGCGGCGGAGCCCCACAGCGCGTCCCAACCGCGGCGCAGCGCGGAGGGTTGGAAGACCGCATCGGACACAAAACCGATGCGCTGCGGGATCTCTTCGTCGGGTAGCGCCAGCAGGGCGATTTCGGTGCCGCGCAGACGTTCCAGCTCTTCGCGGCAGTGGGCGCAGGTCTTGACGTGGACTTCCGTCAGCCGGCGCTCGCTTTCGGCCAGGTCCTTGAAATAGTAGTCGCGTAGATCGAATGGCGGGCAACTCATGACACACCTCTTGCTTTTACAGGAGCCAGTTCGGCTTTCAGCAGGTCGAGGGCCGTGTACAGCCGCGATTTCACGGTGGAAACCGGGGCCGCCACGATCTCGGCGATCTCCTCGAATTTGAAGCCCTGGTAGATTTTGAGAATGACCGTTTCGCGCTGATCGTTGGTAAGTTTGCGCAGCGCGGTCGAAACGGCCAATGTCAATTCCACCGGGAAGACGGAATTGCCGCCGACGGTGGCGGCGCCTTCCAGGGTTTCGGGCTGGAGTTCCTCCGTCTCGCCTTCGGGCCTCCGCTTACGGAAGAGCGAATAGGCCTCATTGTGCGCGATGCGGTACAGCCACGGGGCGAACCGCGCCGGGTCATCCAGCTTGCGGAGATTCTGGTATGCCTTCAAAAAAACGTCCTGACTCAGATCCAGAGCGTCTTCGCGGTTGGCCACGATGCGCAAGAGGTAATTGTAGACACGCCTCTCCCATCGGGAAATGAGCAGGTTATAGGCCTCCACATCTCCCCGGCGCGCCTTACGAATCAGGTCGGCATCCTCGACCGCCCGAAAGATCAAAGCTCCGGCTCCATGTGAAAAGACGCCTCCGTGGCAGAAAAAGTCTGACTGTACCAGTTTAGCGGCTGGTGGGTCCCAGTCGCCCGTCGCAGGCGCAGATGCCGGTACGCAATGCGGGTTCGTAAGGGAGCGCTCGGAGGAGCGGGGCACGCAATATTATTGGCTTTGGTTCCGCAAGCCCCCCAGCGACGCTGGCGATTAGCCGACGCTTTTGGATGAGCGCAATGAGTTGTGGCTGAAGGTGTCAGCGCAGGGGCCGAACTGCTCAGCAGGCGCTGCTGCGCGGCACGCTGGGGGCTCAGGCGCCAGGAGTCGTCCCGATGTGGCCCGCTCCTGGCTGCTGGCACCCGAGCGCTGGGTGGTTGTCCCTAAGCCATTTTTTTCATCACGGGCGGGCACTTTGATGGAGGAGGGTTCGTGCTGTGCTTGCAGAAGGCCGACGCCACCCCGGCGCCAGTTCCGCGGCGAGCGATTCCACCTCATGCTGGTTTCCATCTTCGCCGCGCTGGCGGCTCTGCTTGCCGCGGTCGGCATCTACGGCGCAATCGCTTTTTCCGTGGCGCAGCGCACGCGCGAGTTCGGGCTGCGCATGGCGCTGGGCGCGATGCCCGCCGCAATCCGCCGGCTGACGCTGGGCCGCACTACTCGCCTCACACTCACCGGAGCGGCGTGCGGTCTGGCCGTCTCCCTCGTTCTCGGCCAGCTTTTGCAGAGCGCCCTGTATCCCGTGCCGCATCAGCACAGCGGGTTGATCTATGGAGTAAGCATACGCGATCCGCTCAGCCTCTCGGCCGCCGCGGCCATCGTGCTGGCGCTAGCGGCCATCGCGAGCCTCGCGCCCGCCGGCCGCGCGGCCAGAGTCGAGCCTTCCGCGGCGCTGCGTAACGAATAGCAATATTTGTGGCGCTCCGCAGGTCATCTGGAGTATCCTAGTAGCGGGACCAGGGTTGCAGCCCCGATCCCGCTCGGTCATTACCGTAGGCGCTTGCGCCAAACGACAATGATCGTGACGCTGCCGAACAGCAGCAGATCAACTAACATTAGGATCATTTTTGACCCTCCTTTCTGCTTTGACCTGAAGGCCCGGGCGCATCCCGGGCTTTCCCGAATCGAAGCTCTAGCCTAGTGCCCCATCCGGGAACCCGCTCTTCCAGTCGTGGACGGAAAGGTCTCCTCTTCTATGGTGCGGCGACGCGCGCCGGTTTTTCCGTTTTTGCGGCCCGGTGCAGCCCAATGCCGCCGAAGATGAACCCGTGCGCATTCACCGAAGCATAGCCGAAGCCCCGCAGGCGATCCGCGAAATCGCGCATGGAGATAAACGAGCGCAGTGAATGCGGTATGTATGTATAGATGCGCGGGCGGCCATGCAACAACAGCCCCCAAAATCCGCCCTGCAGGTAAAGATAGCCGACATACAATTGCCGCAGCACCGGATTCGCCGGCAGAAAAAAATCCAGCGTCACCAGCAGGCCGCCCGGCCGGGTCACCCGCTCAATCTCCCGTAGCGCCGCGTTCAAGTCCGGAAAATTGCGCAGACCGTACCCGATGAACACACAGTCGAACGTGTGCTCCGCAAAGGGGAGGATGGTCGCATCCGCGCACACTGCGTCGCGAATACCGCGCGCACGCGCCAACCCCAGCATGCGCTCGGTCAGATCTACCGCGATGGGCCGGGCCTGCGGACAACGCTCCAGCACCAGTTGCGAGAAGTCGCCCGTCCCGGATGCCAGATCCAGCACCGTGGCCCCCTCCGGCAATCCCGCCATCTCGACACCGCGCCGCTTCCAGCGCCGGTCCATCCCATAGGAGAAGATCCGCGTAATAAAGTCGTAGCGCGGCGCAATGGTGCTGAACATCGCGCGCATCAGATGCAGGTCTTGCTTCTCGGCTGGAATAGACATGGCCAGCCAAATTGTAGCAGCCAGCAGTCTGATCTACAGAGGGCGTGCCCTCGGGGCGGGCGGCCCGCGTGTCCTCCCCTCCCGTATCCGCTTCAGCGGCGCGACGACTTGGCGTTCGCAGCCCGCGGCGTCTCCACTCCCACGCCCGTAACCAAGGGTCCCAGAACCTTCGTGACGGGAGCCTCCATCATCTGCATCATGGCGTACGGCGGCATGTCTTCCGCCTCCTTGAAAAACGTCATGCGCTCCAACACGCCGTCATAATCCACCCTCAGCAGATCTCCACTGCGCACCTGCTCGGTAGCGATCAGATTGGACAGCGGATGCACCAGGCTCCGGTCGATGGCCCGCTTTAGATGACGCGCGCCGTACTTCATGTCCGTGCCTTCGCGCAGCAGATAATCCTTCGCCGATTCCGTCAGCGAAAAAACGAATGCGTGGCCGTTGGCCGAATTGAATATGCGGTGCTGCAGGATGTTCAGCTCCAGGCCCAGAATCTTGCGCAGCTCCGGTTCTCCCAGCGGCCGGAACACCACCACCTTATCGATGCGGTTCATGAACTCCGGCGAGAACTTCCGCCGCGCGGCTTCCACGCCGGCGCGCGAGATCTTCTCCGTGAGGCCCGCATCCACCACGCCCTCGGAACACTTACGTTCCATTTCAGAAGCCGCGAATCCCAAATTGGGACGCAGAATCGAATTCATTTCGCCCGCGCC
This sequence comes from Bryobacteraceae bacterium, assembly GCA_035511215.1. Classification (GTDB taxonomy): domain Bacteria; phylum Acidobacteriota; class Terriglobia; order Bryobacterales; family Bryobacteraceae; genus Bog-159. The sequence continues at coordinate 27,789 of DATKFU010000288.1, forward strand.
AAGATTGCTGGTCATGAAAATCAGCGCGCGCGAAAAATCCACGCGCCGGTTGTCGCCTAGCGTCAGTGTAGCCTTGTCCAGAATTCCCAGCAGCAGGTTCCACAGCGAGTCGCTGGCCTTCTCGATCTCGTCGAACAGTACAAAGCTCAGCTTGATCTTGTCGGTGTAATGTTGCTGCAGTACTTCCTGGCTCAACAGCGGATGCGTTTCGCGGTGCCCCAAATATCCCGGCGGCGAACCGATCAATTTCGCAATCTCATGACTATGCTGAAACTCTGCGCAGTCTATCTTGATCACCGCGCGCATGTCCCCCACCAGGCTCTCCGCCGTGGCTTCCACCATGCGCGTCTTGCCTGAGCCGGTCGGTCCCAGGAAAAGGAAATTGCCGATGGGTCTCCCCGGGCTCGACATGCCCGCCAGGAACGTCTGGTAGATATTCACGATCTGATCCACCGCCTCGTCCTGCCCGACAATCCGCCTCCGCAGATCCGTGTCGAGTTTCACCGCTTCCGTGCCCGTTAGCGTCGGGTCAAGCTGTTTGTTCATACGGCCCATGACTTTACCTCTGTTTAGCCCTCGTACCATGAGGTGCATTTTCACTAGGGCCATTAGCACGTCACGTGCCAATTTTATGGCGCGCAGTATTTCCTACTACTTATGCGGTTTCGAAGGCCGTATTTCCACTCGGCTAATCAGCGTACGCGCAGGGACACGCACCAGCATGCTCACCACTTCTGCAATATCTTCCGGCTGAATCTTCCACGGCGCCGTGCCGCTCTCCGTACTAAAGTCAGTATCCACACTACCCGGCATGATGCAACTGACACGCACGTTGTCGTAGCGGTGGTCCAGCATCATCGCTTCGCTGAATCCGTTCAATCCGAATTTGGACGCGTTGTAAGCCGCTCCGCCCGCGAACGCATTTTTTCCCGCCAGACTGCCGATATTGATTATGTATCCCGCGCCGCGCTGCTTCATGCGCGTCAGCGCTTCGTGGCTGCAATAATAAACGCCGCTCAGGTTCAAGTCGATGGTGCGCCGCCAATCTTCCGGCGTGAGATCCGCCACACTCTTGAACACGCCGATCGCCGCGTTGTTGATCAGAATATCCAGGCCGCCGAAGCGCGCATCCACGCTCGCAAAGAAGCGCTGGACATCTTCCAGCTTCGAAACGTCGGCGGCTTCCGCCAGCAGCCTGCCATCCGCGAAAGATTGACAATCCTTAAGAAAAGCCTGCACGTTCTCGTGCAATCGGCTACATACCGCAACCGATGCGCCTTCCCCAAGCAGGCGCTCCGCGATGGCCCGCCCGATCCCTCGCGTGCCGCCTGTTACAACTGCAATTTTGCCGGATAATATCTTGTCCATTTTTTAATTCTACAGCGCGACTTTACCCCGCCGTCGATGTCAGAAGAATGGACGGCGGCCAATCTTGGCCTGGGGTCCCCTTTTAGGGACGCCTTTCAGGCGGCCGGTACTCCAATGCTCTAGCACTATTCGCCCTATGCTGCGCCGCAACCGCCCAAGCCGTCAACCAGCCAACCTTCTACGCCCGTCGGCGATGTCAACGGCGACGGCGCCACGCCCTGGCAGGTCATGGCCCTGAGCCCGGCAGGCTTGCGCTGCCGCACGACCTCGCCGGCGGGACCGCTCTCC
>DATKFU010000289.1:0-7583 GCA_035511215.1 Bryobacteraceae bacterium
GTAGTCGTGCGCCTCAAACGGGAACTTGTGCGACTCCTTCTTGAAAACGTAACCCCAAAGCTCATCACATTGCACGTCCGTCGCCGGTACGTTCTGGACTTTGCTAGACATGAGCCTTTCGGACTTCTGGCCCGCCAGCACCAGGAGATCCAGGATCGTATCCCGATGCAGGCCGGTAAGCCTCTCCGTCGCCCGCACGCTGTTCCCTTCCAACAGCAGCCGCAAGGCCATCAGGCCGTCATCGACCCGCGTGTACATATTCTCAAAGAGCCGTTCGTGCGGCTCCGTATAGACCTTCCTGCACTGGCAGCACTGGTAACGCTGTAGCCCGCCACGGGTGCCGTACTTCCGGCATTGCGTGCGGCAATTGTGGCACGTCATTCCTAGCCCCTTGCTTTCTTCGGGCAAATGGGCCAAAATGACAGTGGGTATCAACCCTGCCTTTGGCGCAAGCCCGAGGTTAAGCCCCACAGGTAGCTTCAACTATCGGTGGGGCGAATTTAGTGTAGTGCGGACGGCGGGATTCGTACCCGCAAGCGCCTGTCACAGCGCGGCGGTTTTAAAGACCGCTGTGTTTGCTTTTCACCACGTCCGCGTGATTTGAATACCGGGGAACGCTTCAACGCTCCCCGGTTCCCTTTTTGGTGGTCCGCGAATTCGTACCGCTTACAACATCGTGTTCTCCTGCTTCCGAGATTAAGGGGAAATACTTCCCTTGCTTCTCGGTAACCTCGCCTCTCTCCTTCAGAGCCTTGAGCATCGAATACGGGAAGGCGGCATTGACCGCGACCCCATCTTTACGGGCCTGTTCACGCATTTGCGCCGCCGTCAACCCGTCAAACTTTTCCAGCAAACCGACGATGTACTCAATCTTTGCGCCTTTGACGTAATGGCGGGATGATCGCTCAACCGCTGAAGCCGTAGGGGCGGGGTTCGTTTCCCTCTTCAGGGCCGCAATCGCCTTTTCGTAGCTCACTAGCTGACTGCGGTGATACTCAACCCGCCCCTGCAACTCGCGGATGAGATCTTCGTTATTCACTCCAGAACAATCGTATCCGATCGATCCAAGAATGTCAAATGTTGGAGTCATTATTTCCTCATGTTTTTTTAGTCTATTGGTGGTTTAGGGCCGCGCATCTGCCGGATGCGGTCGGCATCTCCCGGCCTGCTTGCGTCCCATACCTGGCACCCGGTATCGCGGTATGCGAACTCGATCCGGTGCTTGCGCCCGATGTTGTCCGTTGCGGTGATGACAACTTGCGGGTGAAAACCCAGATCCCGCCCGTCGTTCGAGAACGCGAATCTCAGCCATCCGCTTGTGGTCTTGAACGGTTGCGCCGTAGCGGTGCGGAGATTGGCTATGGGCCATTCGGAATCCGGTGCGTCCGCGTGGAAGCCGGGTCTTGAGATTACGTAGCTCTCAGGGATGACTCTGGAGGCTGAGAACTCGCGCTCTCCGCCTTCAATCGCTACCGTCCATTCGACGATTGCGGCTTGCCAGAAACGGCGGTTTGATACGGTGAGGTTCACCATTACTTCGTCGTCGAAGATCAGATCGTCCCGTAAAACGCTTCCGCTCCATGCTTCCAGCATGAAGCCGGAAACTTTGGGCTTGCGTAGCAGTTGTGCCAGTCCCGTGATGCCTCCAATGCCCCCAAGAGCCATGCCCGCGATCTTGAGAGTGGTTTCCAATACGGATGTTTGTTGATTTCGGCTGGACAATGCGCGGCCCTCACTTTCGGGAAACGATTGTACCAGCCGCTAGAGGGTGTTTTCTTGAAAGGTTGGGGGGTTAGGTCAACGCCGCTGCGTCAACCGGAAATTAGGACACTACCGACTTCTGCGACGAAAAGTCCGCGGAAGAATTGAAGGCGTTCTTCGAGCCCAGGGTCGATCGCTTCGCGGGCACCCGGCGCAACCTGGCGCAGGCGCTGGAAAGTATCCGGATCTGCACGGCGTATAAGGCGGCGCAGCAGGATAGCGTTGCCGGGTTCTTGAAGAAGTACTGAATTAAGGCGCCAGCGACTATGCGAGCGGGAATGCGGCTGATCCGGTTCGATGTCAATGACGCCACATTGCGGGCGGATTTCGACAGGAACGTGCTGGTGCAGGCGCTTGGTGAGTTGGCGGTGGAAACGCCGGCGCAGTGGGGGCGGATGACCGCGCAACAGATGGTCGAGCATCTGGAATGGACCTACATGCTGTCGACGGGTAAACATCGGATAGAGTGTCTCGTTCCGGAGGCCAACCGGGACCGCCTGAAGCGCTTCCTGTATCAGGCGACGCCCACACCCCGGGAATTCTCAAATCCGGCGCTTGCGGGCGGTTTGCCTGCGTTGAAGCATGCGAGCCTGGCTGCCGCGCGGGATGCGCTGCAGAAAGAGGTTGAAGAGTTTTGGAACAGGACGGCGGAGGAATTGAAAGAGTTGCACACGCACCCGCTGTTTGGACCCATTGGCGCGGACGAGTGGAGCCGCACGCATTTCAAACACGGGTGCCATCATCTGATGCAGTTCGGGCTGATCGAATTGGGGTAGCTCAGTTACGCCTCTTCGATCGGCGCCAGGCAGCGCTTGCGCACTTTCTCGGCGGTGGCGTCGTCCGGCGCGATTACCAGGATGGTGTCGTCTCCGGCCAGTGTGCCGATCACCTCGGGCCAATCCTCGGAGTCGAGAGCCACAGCCACGGAGTTGGCATGTCCCGGCGAAGTCTTCAGCACCACCAGGTTTTGCGCGGCGCGCACGTCGTGCAGGAATTCGGCGGCCAACGTCGCGAAGGAAGGGCCGCCTTCTTCGGACCGCGTCTCGCGATAGCCTTCGCGCGTTTTCACCAGGTGCAAATCGCGGATATCCCGCGAGAGAGTCACTTGCGTGGCGGCGATGCCGGCTTGCTGCAACTCGCGAGCCAGTTCATCCTGAGTGTGAATTTTCTGGGCGCGGATAAGCTTCAGGATCTGGCCATGGCGGTAGCTCTTGCTCATAACGCCATCTGTGCCAGGCGGACGCGCGCCTGCGTCAAGGCCTGCGCCACGGCTTGCGGGCCGGTTCCGCCCGGAATCTCACGCGAACGAAGCCCCTCGCGCGCATCCAGCAAACGCGCCATGTCGGGAGTGAACTCGGGCGCAAACCGATGCAGCTCTTCGGCGGTCCAGTCGGAGGGCTGCCGGCCGGTGCGCACGCTTTCGAGCACCAGCCTGCCCACCAGTTGATGCGCCTGGTGGAACGGCGTGCCGGCGCGCGCCAGGGCTTCGGCCAGGTCCGTGGCGATCACCCAGCTCTGCTGCGCGGCGGCCAGCGGGCGCGCGGCGTTCAGGCGCGCCGATTCGATCACCGCGCGCGCCATCTCGAGCGAGCCGCTAACCTGGCTGGCGGCATCGAAGAGCGGCTCCTTGTCCTCCTGCATGTCTCGATTGTAGGTCAGCGGCAGGCCCTTCATAGTCACCATCAGGGAATGCAGGCAGCCCAGCACGCGGCCGCTCTTGCCGCGGATCAACTCGAGCGAATCCGGGTTCTTCTTCTGCGGCATCAGGCTGGAGCCGCTGGTCACTTCGTCGCCCAGTTCCAACCAGCCGAACTCTTCGCTGGAGTAGAGAATCCAATCTTCGGCCAAGCGGCTCAGGTGCAGCATGGCGACGGAGGCGGCATACAGGAAATCGAGCGCGAAGTCGCGATCGGCCGATACGTCCATGCTGTTGGCGGTCAGCGATTCAAAGCCCAGGTCGCGGGCCATGGCTTCGCGGTCGAACGGGAACCCGCTGCCGGCCAGCGCGCCGGAGCCCAGCGGCAATACGTTCGCGCGCCGGCGGGCTTCGGCGAAGCGCTCGGCATCGCGCGCGAACATTTCGAAATATGCCAGCAGGTAGTGCGGCCACAGCACCGCCTGCGCGCGGCGTGTGTGGGTGTACCCGGGAATTACGGCGTCGGGATAGCGCGCCGCCAGATCGAGCAGGGCCTGCATCGCTTCGGCCAGCAGCGCGCGCACGCGGTCGCATTCACCGCGCAGCCACAGGCGCAGGTCGAGCGAAACCTGCTCATTGCGGCTGCGGCCGGTATGGATCTTGTCCGCCACCGCGCCGGCATGCTCCTTCAGCTTGCGGATCACCAGCGTGTGTACGTCTTCGTCGGTTGCGTTTTCGAAGAATTCCGGCTCGGCGGCTTCCTCTTGAATCTGGTCCAGGGCTTCGACGATGAGGGCGCGCTCGGCGGCGTTCAGGATGCCGGCTTGTTCCAGCGCGCGCGCGAAGGCTTGCGATCCGCGGATGTCGGCCCCAATCAGGCGGCGGTCGAAGGCCAGCGATCCGGAAAAGCGCTCGAAGATTTCCGACGGGCCTGTTTCGAACCTGCCGCCCCAGAGTTTCATTTGTGGGGCAGACCTCCAGGTCTGCGCGGGGCCTCCAGGCCCCGCTCTTCCGCCGCCAGCGCGGCGCGCACCTTGATCGGCAGGCCGGTCAGATTGATGAAGCCCAACGCGTCCTTCTGGTCGTAGGAAGCGCCCATGGTGAAACTCGCGATATCCAGCGAGTACAGCGAATAGGGCGATTTGCGGCTCACCGGCTCCAGATTCCCCTTGTACAGCCGCAGTGTGACCTCGCCTGTTGTGGTTGCGCCGACCGCCTCGAAGAATCCGTCCAGTGCTTCGCGCAACGGCGTAAACCACAGCCCGTTGTAAACCATCTCGGCGTAATCGAGCGCCAGGCGTTGCTTGTAGTGCATCGCCTGGCGGTCGAGCGTGAGGGCTTCCAGTTCGCGATGCGCGGCGTAGATCAACGTGCCGCCGGGCGTCTCGTAGCAGCCGCGCGATTTCATGCCGACGAAGCGATTCTCCACCAGGTCGATGCGCCCGATGCCATGCTCGCCGCCGATGCGGTTGAGCATCTCAAGCAATTCCACGCCGCTCAGCCGCCGGCCGTCGACCGAAACCGGCACACCCGCCTCGAAGCCAATGGTCACTTCGGCTGGCGTGTCCGGCGCTTCCCGCGGGCTGCGCGTCAGCATCCAGATATCGTCCGGCGCCGGGTTACCGGGATCCTCGAGCGCACCGCCCTCGTGCGAGATATGCCAGATGTTGCGGTCGCGGCTGTAGATCTTGGTGGTGGATTGCGCGATGGGAACGTCGTGCGCCTGGGCGTAGGCGATGGCGTCCTCCCGCGAAACGATGTCCCACTCCCGCCAGGGAGCGATCACTGGAAGATGCGGCGCCAGCGCCTTGTAGGTCAGCTCAAAGCGCACCTGGTCGTTGCCCTTGCCCGTGCAGCCGTGCGCCAGGCCGTCGCAACCGGTGCGCAACGCCACTTCCACCTGCTTCTTGGCCAGCAGCGGCCGGGCCACCGAAGTGCCCAGCAAATACTTATGCTCGTAGACGGCGCCGGAGCGCACCAGCTTCCACAGATACTGGGTGACAAACTCCTCGCGCATGTCCTCGATGTATACCTCCGAGGCGCCCGTGCGCAGGGCCTTGGCTTCCAGGCCGGTAAGCTCATCGGCGCCCTGGCCGATATCGCCGCAGACCGCGACCACCTCGCAGCCGTAGTTTTCCTTGAGCCAGGGGATAATGACAGACGTATCCAAGCCGCCCGAGTAAGCCAGGGCGACCTTCTTCGGTTTATTCATATGTATTGAGGCGATTAAGCCATCATCATGAGCAGCAGCGCCTTCTGCGCGTGCAGGCGGTTTTCGGCCTGATCGAAAACCACGGAGCGGCTGTGCTCGATCACGGAATCGGCGACTTCCTCTTCGCGATGCGCGGGCAGGCAATGCATGAACACGGCATCCGGCTGCGCCAGGGCAAACAGCGCGTCGTTCACCTGATAGGCCGCGAAAGCCTTGCGCCGTTTGGCGGCTTCCTTCTCCTGCCCCATGCTGGTCCAGACATCGGTGTAGACGGCATGCGCGCCATCAACGGCTTCGGCTGGGTCGTCGGTGAGTTGCAGCTTAGCGCCGGAGACAGCCGCCAGGCCATCGGCCTGCCCCACGATTTCGGAATTCGGTTCGTAGCCGTGCGGCGTGGCGATGGCGAAATCGATGCCCAGACGCGCGCAGGTCAGCATCAGCGAATGCGCTACGTTGTTGCCGTCGCCGCAGAAGGCCAGCTTCAGGCCGCCCAGGTCGCCGAAACGCTCCTTCAGCGTGAGCACATCGGCCAGCACCTGGCAGGGATGGTACAGGTCGCTCAGTGCGTTGATGACCGGCACGGAGGACCAGCGCGCCAGTTCCTCAATGGTGTCCTGCGAGCAGGTGCGGGCCACGATAGCGTGCACCCAGCGGTCCAGGTTGCGGGCGACATCTTTGATCGGCTCGCGCGCGCCCAGGGGTCCTTCGGTGAAGACCGAATCGCCGCCCAACTGCTTGATGGCCAGCTCGAAGGTGAGGCGCGTGCGCAGGGAAGCTTTCTCGAAGAGCAGACCGATGTATTTGCCTTGAAGGGCGCGGGCATAGTCGCGCGGAGACTGCTTCATATCGAGCGCGATATCGAGCAGGGCGGCCAGTTCGTCGTCGGTGAGGTCGAGGTCGCGGCAAAGGTCGGGGGCCGAAATTCGGGTAATCTGTTGACGGGAAATGGGGAAAGCGGCCACGGCGGCACCTCGCTGTGAATGTTTATTCACTACAATGTATAATTACACATATTGGAGCGACGTGTCAACAGGCTGCAGAATAGGGTAGTGTCACGGGATGCGTTGCTGGGGTAAATGTATGATTATTCAGTGTTTAGGATCAGTGGGTTGGCTGGGGCGGAAGGTAGATCGGCGCGGAAGTCAAGGAAAATCGCATCGAGGTGATTCGGGGCGTACTCGAATGACTTGCGTTGCCCATCAGTCTGTTGTTACGGAGGGCATTGGAGGAATCTGTTTTTGCACGGTCTTGCGCACAACAACTTCCTTCTTCCTAGCGAGCCTCAAAAACGGCACTGGCGGCGGCGGGAAATGCATCCTCGTTACAGAGGTTTGGACAAATTCCCGGAAGAAAGGCCAGCAGTTGAACACGGCGTTGGCCGACCGAAAAGCCTCTACCTGCTTTTCTGACGGCGTAAATTCTGCCGCAAGCCGGTATTCGGCCTCAAATGAGCACTCGATCACTATCAACGGGTTGGATTCCTGGTTTTCCGGGGCCTCGTTCATTGAAAACGTAAACTCGGTCTCCAGGAAAATAGCCTTCTCTTCTAGCGATACCACCCCTGGCTTGAAACCTATATCAAAATCGACGTCGCTCGGGGCCTTCCTGTTAAGGCGATCCCGCCCCCAAATGCGGGCGCGGGCCAACCGCACGAAGCCTATCTCGGAGTGTTTGTGGAAGTCTATTGAATCAGCGACCTGTTCTCTGCTCTGCTCAATAATCATGCAACGAGTTCCAGGTCAAGTGATTCTCCAGAATGCTTGGCCTGAGTGGCGCTCGCCAGCAAGCGGGGACTAATCTTGTCGTTTTCGCGCCAGTAGAAATCGGTGGCGAATCCCCCAAACTTTTTAGAGAATCGATATGGTCGGTCGTTTATCTCCCACACGAGTGGCGAGTAACCTTCAGAGGCGTAGTTGAATGCGTCTTCCAGCGGCTTCGCTACCGGTTGGATGTTGAATCGCAGACCTAGCGCGC